>DATBND010000380.1:0-5553 GCA_036554505.1 Actinomycetota bacterium
GGCCAAGAACGTGTCGTAGTCACGTACTTCCGGGTAGACCTCGGTCGCGATCTCGTACGGGGTCTTGCCGGCCTCGTCCAGGTGCCCGGCGACCGCGGCCTTGCGCTTGGCGTGGTGCTCGATCATCGACGCGATCAACGCGCCCGGGTTGTCGACGGGGCCGCCGTGCCCGGGATAGACGAGCCGGAGATCCATCGTCGCCATGCGTTCGAGCGACCGCAGGTACTCCTTCAGCGAGCGACGCCTCTCCCCCGGCTCGTCGAGCGACGGCTCGAGCAAGGGATTGGGTGACGTCTCGGGCAATAGCTGATCCCCCGCGAACAGCGTCTTGGTGGCATCGTCGAGATAGACGAAGTGGCCGCCCGTGTGGCCCGGCATCAGGTGCGCGCTCAACGTGAACGCTCCGTCATCGCCCTCGAACGCGAACGTGTCGCCGTCGTGCACCGGGACGACGTGGTCGTGGTCGAGACGGGGGCGCGGGTCGCTCTTGCGCTGCTGGTCCATCTTGAACAAGAGGTCGAGCGGCATCCCGGCCTCCATCAGCAAACGGCCGACCTCGAACAGCATCTGGCGGTCCCGGACTCGACGTATCTCCCGCTCGGGAAAGAACACGGTCGCGCCGGCCACGTCCTGCATCACGTGGACGAGCCCGTAGTGGTCCGGGTGAGCGTGCGTGACGATCACCCGCTCGATGGACTCGGGGAAGTACCCGGCCGCGGCGATCTCGAGGAACAACGCGTTCTGGGCGTGCGGCGTGTTGATCCCGCAGTCGATCAACGTGAGCGGCTCGGCCTCGAGAAGGTACGCGTTTACGGGCCCGACGCCATAAGGAGTCGGCATCTCGATGCGCTTGACGGGAAGCGACTGCACGGACGAGAGCCTAGATGCCTTGGTCGATCGTCGCAGCTCTGCTCCTCTACCGCGCCGGGGAACGGATCGAAGAAACCCAGAATGGAGACGAATCGGCCGTCGGCCGCCAACCGAACGACATCGAACCCTTCAACTATGGGCTCGTCATCCTTTGACGTCATCCTCCACGTGAACCGTTCGTAACCGTGATGTTCCTCGAAGCCTGAGGTCCTCTCGATGCGAAACCCGCCGAACGCGCTGCGAGTGCGTCCGATGTGCTCCGCGAGCGCGTTCGAGCCGACGATTTCGACGGTGGGGTCGCAGTAGACGCCCTCGTCCGTAAGGCACGCTCGAAGGTGCTCGAGGCACCTCTCGGGATCCTCCTCGTTCCACGCGCGGTCGTAGCTGTCCAAGATCTCGTCGATCGCTCGTGGCCGCATGGGTGCGAACATACAGGGCCGTCTATCGCGCTAACCCGTTGCGCCTGCGAAAGAGAAAGGGCCCGGGTTGCCCCGGGCCCTCTTTGCTCAATGGTCGAGTGGGCTCAGACCTGGCCGTTGTACTTCAGCACGTAGATGCCGCGCTGGTAGTCGACGGCGTAGATGTACTCGTTGCCGACCCAGTAGGCGCCCGACGTGCCTCCGGCGAACGGGACGAACCAACCGTCCTCGCTGATCTTCCCGTTCTTGGCGACGCGGAAGAGGCGCGTGCCGTGGTTGTAGAACCCGGCCGCCACGAGGCCACCGTTGTGGAACTTGGGGTGGTCGTCGAACCAGTGCGACGAGCAACCGAACGGAGCGTTTACCGGGGGACTCCCGTCCGTGTACGTCCCGTTCTTCATGCGAATGACATCGATCTGCGAGATGGTGTGGGTCTTCTTCCATTTCCTCGTGTCCCACGTCGCGAAGCCACCCGAGGATTCGCCGCAAGCGCTGTCGGCGACCGGGACCCACGTCTCGCCCGTGCTGAGCGCAAAGTCGTCCTTGCCCTTCCTCGGCCACAGGACCGAGTGGATGAACTCCTCCATGGGCTTCGCCATCGCGATGACCTTCGGCTTGGCAGGGTTCTTGCGAGCGTCGAGCAGAAGCATCGGGTCGGTCGCGGTCAGGATGAGCCCTGGCGCGATCTCGGTGACGTCATGGCGACCCGAGACGTGATCGAGACCGTCGTCCCACTGGCGATCCATGACCTTGGGGTTGGCCGGGTCCCGGATGTCGACGATGACGCCCTCGGAGCCGTAGAGCCACTTGCACGCGAAGACGCAGCTCATCGTGTGCTGGGACCAGCCCGACGAGACGGAGATCAGGGTCGGGGAGCTCTTGTCCTCGACGTTGTAGATGTAGACGTCGTCATCGCCGGCACCCGTGAACCCGGCCGTGAAGACGAGGATCTTCCCGTTCGTCGGGACGTCCTCGTTCTCCACCCGCACCGGCTTTCCGCCGCTCGGGGCGTCGCCCGCGAACGGAGTCGTGGATACGAGCTGCGGGCTCGCGGGGTCCGAGACGTCGTAGATCGACATGTTCTTCCAGCTCGTCGTGTACAGGTACTTCCCGACGACGCGGGCGCCCGTCGACGTCGACTGCTCGAAGGGGATCGACGTGACGTACTCGAGGTTGTCGGTGGAGATCCCACCGGCGCTCGGAGCCTGCGCGTTCGCAGGGGCGAGACCGGCGACGAGCATCACAGAGATCAGGGCAAAGATCAGACGCTTCATGGGATCGCTTCTCCTCGCGTCGGGGCATCGCTGCCGCAGGCGTGTCCGGGTTGTCGTGCGGGAGTCTTCTCCGCCCCCAAGGGCGTTTCCTGCCTGCTCGCCTTGCAGTGAATTGCCTGAATGGGCCGCCGGGGATGACCGCCCCCCGCTAGCCCACTCCCGCGATCGTCTCGACGATCGGCGGGGTAACAGAAAAGGGCCCGGGTTTCCCCGGGCCCTTTTGCAAATGCGTTGTTTGTAGGGCTTAGAACTTGCCCGTGTACTTCATGACGTAGATGCCACGCTGGTAGTCCATCGCATAGATGATTCGGTCGGTCACCCAGTACGCCGCGGAGGTTCCGCCGGCGTGGGGGATAAACCATGCCTCTTCACTGATCTTGCCGGCGCTCGACACCCGGTAGATGCGCGTCCCGTGGTTGTAGAAGCCGGCGGCCACCAGCCCACCCTTGTTGAACTTGGGGTGCTCCTGGAACCAGTGGGCCGAGCAACCGAACGGGGCGTTGATCGGCGGGTTGCCGTCCGTGTACGTGCCGTTCTTCGGCCGGATGGTGTCGATCCTCTTGAGCGTGTGCGTCTTCTTCCACTTCTTCGTGCTCCAAGTGGAGAAGCCCGCGGAGTTCTCGGTGCATTGAGCGTCCGCGCCCGGCACCCACGTCTCACCGGTGCTGAGTGCGAGCTTGCCCTTGACGGCCTTGGGCCAGGAGACGGAGTGGATGAACTCCTCCATCGGCTCGGCTATCGCACGCACCTTCGGCTTCGCCGGGTTCTTGCGAGCGTCGAGCACCAGCATCGGGTCCGTGGCGGTGAGGACGATGCCCTTCGCGACCTCCGTCACGTCGTGGCCACCGGAGGACAACGTGACGCCCTCGTCCCACGTGTTCGGCTGGAGCTTGGGCGCCGTCGGGTCGCGCAGGTCGATGATGTAGCCGTCCGAGCCGTAGAGCCACTTGCACTTGAGGATGCAGCTCATCGTGTGCTGGCCGAGCTCAGGAGTCAGCGACAGCAGCGTCGGGTTGGTCTTGTCCTCGATGTCGTAGACGAACAGCTGCGAGTCCGGCAGCTCCTGCGAGAAGATGAGGATCTCGCCGTTGGTGGCGACGTCCTCGTTCTCGAAGCGCGCCGGAACGGCCCCGTCCGGGGCGTCTCCGGCAAACGGAGTCGTGGAGACGAGCGCAGGCGCCTCGGGGTCGGCGATGTCGTAGATCGAGAAGTTCTTCCAGCTCGTCACGTAGAGGTACTTGCCGATCGCCCGCGCGCCGGTGGTGGTCGACTGGTCGAACGGGATCGACGTGACGTACTCGAGGTTGTCCGTCGAGAGGCCACCCTCACTCGGGGCCTGGGCGTTGCCGACTGGCGCCACGCTCCCGACGAGCATCACGGCCATGACGGCGATAAGCAGTCGCTTCATTGGATCGTTCTCCTCGGCTCGGGGCGGCGGTGGCCGCTCAGCGGGGTGTCACTTGGATGTCGTCGGGGGGAGTCTTCTCCGCTCGCCGAGGTGTTCCTGCACCCCCGCAACCGGCCCTCTCGCCGGCGGCCCAGCGGCGCATCGCGGCGTGAGCGGTCCGGCCAGGCGCCCGGCTCAGCGGCCGGTGAACTTGGCCTTGCCCGGTCCCTCTGCGACGAACGTGTCCATGCCTGTCGTCTGGTCCTCGGTCGCGAACAGGGCAGCGAACGCCTGACGCTCCAGCAACAACCCGGTCGTCATGTCGGCGTCGATCCCGTTCTGGATCACCTGCTTGGCCGCCATGAGCGCAACCGACGGGCCCGACGCGTACTTCTTGGCGCGCGCCAGCGCGTGCTCGTAGACGTCGGCCGCGGGCACGACCTCGTTGACGAGCCCGATGGCGAGCGCCTCGTCGGCTTTGACGAAGCGCCCGGAGTAAATGATCTCCTTCGCACGGCCGACGCCCACGAGGCGAGGCAGCCGCTGTGTCCCTCCGGCCCCGGGTATCACGCCGAGCAGGATCTCGGGCTGACCCAGCTGCGCGTCGTCCGCTGCTATGCGCAGGTCGCACGCCATCGAAAGCTCGCACCCTCCACCCAGCGCATAGCCGTTGACCGCCGCGATCGTGGGCTTCGGGAGCCGTTCGAGTCGCGTGAACACGTCCTGGAACTCACCGATGTAGCGATACATCGTGACCGGGTCGCGCGTGCTCATCTCCTTGATGTCGGCGCCGGCCGCGAACACCTTCTCCCCGCCCCAGACCACCACGGCTCGGACCGAGTCGTCGGCCTTCGCCTGTGCGACCGCCTCGTCGATCTCGCGCGCCACCTGCTCGTTGAGCGCGTTCACGGGTGGGCGGTCGAGCCGGATCGTCCCCACTCCACCGGACACCTCGAACCTCACGAGCTCGCTCATCGGCCTTCCCTTCGGAGTGCGATCGACGGATTTGTCGACGGGGGCCAAGGCTACGATGCGGACGATGTCCGATTCCTTCCGCGCCCGACTGGCACGCGCGCTCGAGGCCCACGAGCCCCGACGGACCGTCCAAGAAGGGGCCCGCGCCGCGGCCGTCTTGATACCGGTCGTGGGCGAGAGCGACCCGGCCCTCGTCTTCACGCTTCGGACCGAGACCGTGTCCAGTCACAAGGGCCAGATCTCCTTTCCGGGAGGCTCCATCGACGCTTCGGACGAATCCGTCGCGGCGGCGGCGCGGCGCGAGGCGTTCGAGGAGATCGGGCTCGAGCCCGACGCGGTCGAGATCCTCGGCGAGCTCGACACCTTTCCGACGTATGTGAGCGGCTTCACGGTGACCCCGATCGTCGGGTGGCTCGACGATCTGCCCGAGCTACGGCTCAACCCCGCCGAGGTCGCGCGCGTGCTCGTCGTGCCGTTGCGTGAGCTCACCGACGACATCCGCGCCGAGCCCGGCTTCGAGCACGGGGGCCGCACCTTTCCCACCGAAGCCTGGATCTGGGACGACAACGTGATCTGGGGCGTCACCGCACGCGTGCTGCGGGGCTTCCTGTCGTTGCTAGCCGAGGCC
>DATBND010000399.1:0-7816 GCA_036554505.1 Actinomycetota bacterium
CTCCGCGCGGGAGGTCGGCCGCCGCGGTGGACCCCCAGACCTGACAACGTCAACGTAAGCACAAGGCGCGCGCCGCTCACCAGGGGTCCCGGCCCGTTTACGCACAAGTGCCGAGAATGGATGCATCGTGGTGTCAGACGCACCATCCAAACGCGTCATGTGCACCACCCTTTACCGACACGCCATCGAGGAACGGAGCCCGACGTCTGTGCGCGCTCCCAGCGCGGCCAGCAGCCGACCGCCGGCGCGGGGGAGCTCGTCCCACTCGATTCCGGTCTCGCCCTGATATGCGACATAGGCGACATCCCGGCGGAGATCCATGGAAACGAACACGTCTCCGAGGGCGACGATCTTGTCGTTTCCTCTGCGCATCGAGTGGGTCGTGATCTCGTTCACCGGCGCGCCTCCCGTCTCTCCAGTGTTTGCGTACATCGTACGCAAGTGCTACCGTAGTGCGTACGCTGTACGCTGTCAAGAGGAGATGTGAAAGGAGCCCTAATGCCTGCAAGGAGCCGGCAACCGAGGGCTCGCTCCCGCCTCGGGAGAGAGCGGATCATCACCGCGGCAGTCAAGCTCGCCGATGCGGGCGGATTCGATTCGCTCAGCATGCGCAACCTCGCCGACAAGCTTCGGGCTGCCCCGATGGCCCTGTACCGGCACGTCGCCAACAAAGAGGATCTTCTCGACGGCATGGTCGACGTCGTCTTCTCCGAGATGTACGTACCGACGGTGGGCGCCGAGTGGAAGGCCGAGTTGCGTAAGCGTGCGATCTCGGCACGGGAGGCGCTGCAGCGGCATCCGTGGGCCGTCGGCCTCATGGAGACGCGCATGCACCCGGGCCCCGCCAGCGCGGCACATCACAACGCAACGATGGGGTGCCTGCGCGAAGCCGGGTTCCCTTTCCGGGAGGCCGTTCACGCGTACAACCTGCTCGACAGCTACACGTACGGCTTTGCGCTTCAGGAGCAGACGATCCCTTTCGAGACACCGGAGGAGGCGGTAGAGATGGCCGCAACGACGGTAGGTGAGCGGGGCGACGACTATCCATACCTCGCGGAGGTCCTTGCCGAGTTTGCCGCCTCCGGGGGGTACGACTACGCGAAGGAGTTCGAGTTCGGCCTCGACTTCATCCTCGACGGCCTGGTGCGCTTCAAGAAGACCATTCGACCGGGGCGGAGACAACGGTGAAGGACGCGCACGCGGACAGGTACGACGCCCGAGATCCGTTCATCAAGCGCTCCTCTTCGGACAACCGAGCGAGGACGTCGTCTATCTCACGCACACACTCCCGCCGCAGCCAGACGAAGCCCGCGGGCTCAGGGCTGGGCGGTGGGAGCGAACGGGATCGTCAGGCGCGTCGTGCCGTCGAGCAGGACCTCGTTCGTCGCCCCCGACGCGCCCCAGTAGAGCGCCTCGGTGGTGTTCATCGACATCAAGGCGACGCCGATGCGCGACCCGGCGGCCACGATGTAGTCGGTCGGCTGGAACCTCACCCGGCCCGTCCACGGCTCATTCGGCACGAGGGGGATCGACCTGCGCAAGCCGAACCGGTTACGCGCGTTGAGGAGGCCCACCGTGATGGCGTCGACGCTCCCGTCGCGTTTCTGCTCGTACAGGACGGGGGTCACCCACGTGTTCTCGGTGCTCGTCTTGACCTTGAGGTCCAGGACGGGAACGCCCGCGATACGAACGGGGCGCCTGCGCTTCTCGCCGAGGAAGAGGGTCGCGGCCTCTCCTCCCTCGCCCGCCGCGGCATCCAGCCCCGCCAGCGTCGGGTTGTTGTCGATCCAGATCGCGTCGTTGTCCTCGAGGAGGCCGAATGCCCCCTTTGCCTGCTTGTCGCGCAACGGAACGCGCACGTGGCGCGTGCCGCGCGGCGGCCATTGCTCACTCTGGAAGCGCGTGCGCAGGTTGGTCATCGAGTCAACCTGAGGCAGGTCCATCACTCCCGTGTCCAGCCCCAGGAGCCAGTAGTCGAACCACGCGTGACGCACGTCGTTGGAGTCGGGGAAGTTGGCGGAGTTGTGTCCCTGTTGCGCCATCACGAGCTTCTTGGGGTGACCGGGCGGCAGCGCCTCCCACATCTCGAAGCTGTTGACCGGGTGCACGTTGTTGTCGGCCCAGCTTCCTTCGATCATCACGCTCGCGCGCACCTTGTGGATACGGGCAAGGTAGTCGCGCTCGTCCCAGAACTTGTCGTACACCGGATCGGGAAGGAAGCCGCGCTGATTGTGCTCGATCCGCTGACACGGATTCCCGTGGTCCTGAACCGCTTCCGGGTCCGGCGGGCTCGAATGAGTCGGAGGGACGAACCCAAAGCCGTAGTCGAACAACAGTGGCGTGCCGTAGCCCGAGTAGAAGCGCACGCCCTGGCCGTACGCGTAGTCGTACCAACGGCCGATCGCGACTTGCGGAACGATCGTCGTGAGGTGCTTCGGGGTCTCGACCGCGGCGGCCCACTGCGTGGTTCCGTCGTAAGACCCGCCGATCATCCCGACGCGGCCGTTCGACCACTTCAGCTCACCCAGGTAGTCCACGAGCTCGGCGCCGGACTCACGCTCGCGGATGCCGCCGTAGTCGTAACAGCCGGTCGAGCCGTTCGTGCCCACCAGGTCGAAGATCGCGCGCGCGTAGCCGCGCGGGACGTAGTACTCGGAGACGTTGTCGCGCAGCTGCTCGGTCGTGAGCGGCGTTACTCCGCCGGTAGCCGAATACGGCGTGTACGTGAGGATGATCGGGACCTTCACGCCCTTCGGCACGACCGGACGCTCGATGACCCCGTAAAGCGTTCCCCACTTCGTCGGGACCCGCATCTCCTCGACGGTGAAGTCGTCGTATTTGGGCTTGCTCTTTCCCTTGGTGGTCTCGTAGTCCTGGTGCGGAGGAGCCTGCGCGCTCGCCGCACCGGGGACCAGCGCGCACGTCGCAACGAGCGCCGCGACGAGGAAAATCCGTGTGACCTTCCCGTGCTTGCGTCCGTGTGGGCTCATCACAGCTTCGTGGAGTAGATACCGCGTCCGAACGTGGCAGCGTAGAGGCGCTTGTTCTTCGGGATGTAACGAAGCTCGGTGACGGGCGCCAGCGGAAGCGACTTCCCTCCCACCTTCAACCATTTCCCTCCGTTGAGCCCGCTCGTGAAGACGCCGACGTCGCTGGCGACGAACAGCCTCTTGCCGACGACGGTGACGTCGCCCACGGGAGCCTTCGGCAGGTTGCCCGTGATGTTCTTCCACGTCGCGCCGGCGTCGGTCGTCTTGACCACGTACGCGCCGTTGTCGCCCTCACGGTAGCCCGAGAACGCGATGTAGGCCGTCTCCGCGTCGGTGGGGCTCATCGTGACGCGCGAGACCCAACGCTCGGGAAGGTTCTCGTGCTGGAGCTCGGTCCACGTGGTGCCCGTGTCCCGGGTGATCCAGACACGCCCGTTGTCGGTCCCGGCGAGGATCGTTGCAGAGTCCTTCGGCGAGGCCGCGAGCGACGTGACCACCCCGTAGTGCCCCGCGTACAGCGGATTCGTCTCGAGTCCGGGATCGCCGCCGAGATCGGGGCTGATAGGCGTCCAGTTCTGACCGTTGTCGGTCGACCGGTTGACGATGTCGCCCCCGGCGTACATCACTTGCGGGTCCTTCGGGTCGAACTCGAGCGGCGTGAGGAACGGGAACCGGGTCGCGACCAGAGTGAAGGACTGCATGGTGTTGCCGCCGTCGGTGGAGCGGCCGCACGCCCCGTACTGCGAGCAGCCGAAGATGTTGTCCTTGTCCTTCGGATTGATCAGCGAGCGCTGGCCGTCACCGCCGTAGTAGCCGTTCCACGTCTTCTTCTTTCCGGGGACCGAGCTCCACGAGCGCACCGAGCCGTTGTCCTGCAAGCCGCCGACGATGCGGCTCGGGTCTTGCTCGCTCACGTCGATGCTGACGAACTGCATGGTGGGCTCGTACTCGGAGTGAACCCACGAGTTGGTCGCGCCGTCCTGATCGGAGCGGTAGAACCCTCCGTCGTTGCCGAGATAGATGCGGCCCTTCTTGTGCGGGTCCCACTGCATCGCGTGCTGGTCCGCGTGGATGCCCCCGTGCGTGATCGAGAAGCGCTGTCCGCCGTCCGTCGATTCCATCAGGCTCACGCCGGCCACGAACACCCGCATCGGGTCCTTCGGGTCGACCCAGATGCGTCCGAACCACCACGAGTACACGAACTGCGAGTCGGCGAGGTCGCCCGTGCCCGGCGACTGGAGCCACGTCTCGCCCCCGTCCTCGGAGATGTAGAAACCGGAGACCGAACCGGCGGCGCTGTTGGCGAAGATCGCGTACATGCGATCCGGGCTCGACGGCGAGATGCCGATCCCGATACGGCCACCCTCGGGGTGCGGAGGGGGGAGGCCGTTGGTCGGCCCAAGGCGCGTCCACGTCTCGCCCGCGTCGGTCGTCTTGTAGATGCCCGAGCCGAGCCCGGCGTACTGGCGGCGGTCCGGATACCGGAAGTGGTCCCACATCGCGACGAAGACGGTCTTCGAGTCCTTCGGGTGGAACTGGACGTCCACTGCTCCGGTGGTGGGGTTGTCTCCCGGGAGAACGAGGTGCCAGCTCGAACCGCCGTTTCTCGACTCGTAGAGGCCGCGCATGCCCCCGGCGACGAAGAGGTTCCCGGTCGCCGCGACGTAGACGTGGTTCGGGTCCTTCGGGTCGACGGCGATGCGGCCGATGCGAACGCTGTCCCGTAGCCCGACGAACTTCCACGAGCGTCCGCGGTTGGTGGACTTGTACACGCCGCTGCCGCCATATGTGATCGAGCCGCCACCGGGGTTCGCCTCGCCGGTCCCGGCGTAGAGCGTTCCGTTGGAACCGATGGCGAGCGCGCCCATGCTCTGCGGCATGCTGTTCTTCCAGATCGACTTGAACGTCTTGCCGGCGTCCGTCGTCCTCCACACGCCGCCGGATGCCGACGCGATGTAGACGGTATCCTTCTTCTTGGGATCGATCGCGAGATCCACGATTCGTCCGCCGATGTTGGCGGGGCCGTGCAGCTTCCAGCGCGCCTTCGCGAGCCCCGGAGCCTGAGTCGCGGTCAGCCTCTGCACCCGGCGCGATTGGCGCCCGGCAGCGACCAGGGCTCGTCGGGGGACGAACTCCTCGCCGCCCGCCTTCGCGAATAGGTAGGGATCCTCGGGGCCGGGCCCGGCCTCGCCCTCCTCTTCCTCGACGTAGCCGGTCCGCCCGGTCGCGACGGTCACCGAGTCGAGCACTCTCTGGGCGCCCGCGGCGACACGGTCGAAGGACGGTGCGGGGACGACGTCTCCGCCGATCGCGCCGGGGCCGGTGAGGGCTCCTCCGGCCAGCGCCACCACCAGCAGCGCGGCGATCCCTATGCGGCCGGCCAACTTCGACATCGCGCTTCCCCCTGATCCCGACGAGTGGCAGGCGCGCCAAGCCGCTACCTACCGCGAGCCATAGGGATTAGGCACAAAGCGGACAAGTCCTGCCCCCGTCCGGGAGCGTCCGTTGTTCGGCGGAGTCGCGCGGGCTAGGCGGTGCGGCGCTGCAGCAGGATGCCCTCGAGGAGCTTCAGGGCCCTGCGGTGGATCTGGCAGATCCGCGACTCGGTCACGCCGAGCTCGACCGCGATCTCGGCGAGCTTCCGGTGGTGGTAGTAGATGTCGATGATGACCTTCCGCTCCTGCTCACGAAGGTGCCCGACGGCCTCGGCGACCTCGGCGTAGTCGGCCTCGAGCTCGAGCATCTCGAGAGGAGTGACCTCGCCCCTCTCGGCAACCGTGTCCTCGAGGCTCCCGCCGAAGGACGTGCGAGCGGCCTTGAAGTCGACCGGCACGATCTTCTCGATCACCCGGCTGGCGCGCTTCTCCGCGCCCCGAGGGAGCCAGTTGAGCGTGCGGATGCCGTCGCTCATCGCGCCGCGGATGCGTTGCGATGCGTAGGTGCCGAAGCGGTTGCCGAGCTCGGGCTTGAACTTTTCGATCGCGTCCATCAGTCCGATGACGCCGAAGCCGTAGAGGTCCGGCCGGTACGACTGCGGGACGTGCGGCGCGAGCCGCGCCGCGAGGAACTCGACGGTCGGCAAGTAGTGACAGATCAGCTGATCTCGGACGTCGGTCTCGTGGTCTTTGGTCCACTTCGTCCAGAGCTCGTCGACCTCAGAATCCTTCAGCGCAGTCTTCATGATCTCCCGGCCCCCAATAAGTCACAGGACTTCACTTGTGCAACAAGCGTGACGGGTTCGACCGGCTCGGCGCATCCCCCGAGCGGGGTAGACGTCGGCCCCCGACAGGGGAAGTTCGTGGACGGCTGCTGACTAGTCAGCTCGGGTCGCTAAAGAGGCCCTGACCTGGGCCTTTGGCGCTCGGGAGGGACCCGTTAGCGCCCCCTGCCTATTACTGGATCTCGCCAAGGAAGCCTGGGCGCCCTTCGCGCCGCGCATACATGTCCCGTGAGAAACCAGGGGTCGCGCTCGAATAGGCAGGCTTCGACGTGGGGTGCATGCGCCTCGCGGCAGTGGGCGCGCCGGCCGAGAAGAGTGCGTTGCAACAGGACGAGAGAAAAGAACGAGCTCCGGGGGCGGGACTCGAACCCGCAACCCTCCGGTTAACAGCCGGATGCTCTGCCAATTGAGCTACCCCGGAACGAGCGGCTCATCCTATCGGCCGCCGCTCGACCGAGGCCGCCATCCGGCTGCTGGTCGCGGCCGGACGCGCGCACCGCCCTGCGAGAGCCGGGCCGGTTGGACACGCACACCTCGGGGCATACGATCAGCGGCACACCAATCCATTGCGGGAGGTAGACATGCGGGGTCGGCTGGGACTGTTCATCGGCTTCGGGGCGGGTTACGTGCTCGGCTCGAAGGCCGGGCGGGAGCGTTACGACCAACTGTCGCGGCTCTACGACAACCTTCTGAAGTCGTCCGCGTTCAACAAGGCGTCGGGCAAGGCAAAGAAGGTCGTAGGCCAGGGCGTCGACCAGGCGAAGGATCTCGCCACCGAGGGCGTGTCGAAGGTGAGCGAGGCCGTGAAGGACCGGCGCTCGGGCACCGAGGGGCCGGGCCTGTCGGTGGCGCCGCCCCCGGAGTACGGAAACTAGCTACTCGAGGTAGTCGCGCAGCTTCTGGCTGCGCGACGGGTGACGCAGCTTCGAGAGCGTCTTCGACTCGATCTGCCGGATCCGCTCGCGCGTCACGCCGAACTTCTTGCCGACCTCCTCCAGGGTGCGCGGCTGCCCGTCGACGAGGCCGAACCGAAGACGGATGACCTCCTTCTCTCGCTCGGAGAGGGTGTGGAGCACGGACTCGAGCTGCTCCTGCAGGAGGCGGAACGACGCCCGCTCCAGAGGAACCACCGCTTCGGAGTCCTCGATGAAGTCGCCGAGGTGTGAGTCCTCCTCCTCGCCGACCGGGGTCTCGAGCGACACCGGCTCCTGGGAGATCTTCTGGATCTCGCGGACCTTTTCGGGAGAGAGCTCCATCTGCTCGGCGATCTCGTCGGCCGACGGCTCGCGGCCCAGGTCCTGCAGGAGCTGCCGTTGGATGCGCACGAGCTTGTTGATCGTCTCGACCATGTGCACGGGGATACGAATCGTGCGCGCCTGGTCGGCAATCGCGCGAGTGATCGCCTGGCGGATCCACCACGTTGCGTACGTCGAGAACTTGAAGCCCTTCTGGTAGTCGAACTTCTCGACGGCGCGGATCAGGCCGAGGTTTCCTTCCTGAATCAGATCGAGGAAAGCCATGCCCCGGCCGACGTAACGCTTCGCGATCGAGACCACGAGCCGGAGGTTGGCCTCGACGAGGTGCCGCTTCGCGCGGGCGCCGTCCG
>DATBND010000044.1:0-12077 GCA_036554505.1 Actinomycetota bacterium
GGCGCCCGGGCCCGCGTACGCGAACGTCAGCGCGGCTGCCGGGTATCCCACGGTCATCGTCCCGCAGGGATACTCCGGCGGTGGGCGCAATCCGTTCGGGCTGAGCTTTCTCTCGACCGCCTATACCGAGCCCCACCTCATCGGTTACGCGTACGACTACGAGCAGGCGACGCACCACCGGAAGTCGCCCACGGCCGTGAACAAGGAGCTCACGCCCAAGCGCTGCGGCTGACGTTGCTCAGAAGTTCCTGCGGCGGACCGCCATCTCCCTCCACCGCGTCTTGCCCGCCAGGTGGTCGTCGGTCTCGTCGACCTCGGCTCGGGTTCGGTAGTGACCCTTCTTGAACGGTCGATGGCGGTGCGAGAACGATCCGTCGGACTCGCTGTCGATCTCGTGGATGTCGTAGTGCTCCCAGTCCTCTGTCTTCTTGCTGTAGCGCTGCGTGTGGAGGGTGATCGACTCCGAGGCCGTCGCGGGGTCGACGTCGCCGTACATCCGCACCTTCTCCTTCTCGGTGAACGTGCGTCCGGCGAGATTGAAGGTGATGTCGGGCGCGGGCTTGCCGGCGGGTGCCGGGAGGGCGGGAGCCGCCAGCGCGACGACCATGACACCCGCGGCGAAGAATCTCAGAGATCGCGTTCTCATATGGGCCTCCACTCGGAACCGTAGCGATCTTCGCGCCGATGTGGAAGCGGGGGTTCCTCTAGGCGGGAGAGCTCAGCCCTTCGCGGATCGACGGATAACGCGGGGTCCAGCCGAGCTCGTCCTTGATCTTCTCGTTCGACACGCGCAGCGTCGCGTTGACCACCATCGTGGCGTAACGCCCGCCCAGGCGGGCCAGCCACTTCGGGATGGACCGCGCTCCAGGGAGGCCCCGCGCGGCAGAAAGCGCGGCCACGAAATCGCGCGTGCTCGCCGGCACGTCATCGACGACGTTGTAGACCGAGCCCGGTGCCGGATCTTCGAGCACCGCGACGACCGCGGACGCTGCATCCTCGACGTGTATCCAGGAAGCCACGCCTCGGCCCCCGCCCGGAAGCACCATCATCCGGCGTCTCAGCAGGTGCGCCATGAACTCTGTCGAGCCCACGCCGGGACCGTAGAACAGGCCCAGCCTGAGGACGACACCCTCGAGTGACGCGTCGAGCACCTGCGTCTCTAGGCTGACGAGCGCGTTCAGTGCGCGGTCGACGTCGTCGATCGACGTCGAGACGCCGAACGGGTCGTCCTCCGTGACGATGCGATCGCCCGCGCGGTAGCCGTAACCGAAGATCATCGACTCGGCGATGAACCGGCGCGCTCCGGCGGATGCCGCGCCGGCGAGGACGTTCTCGGTCCCCTTTATCCGAAGCTCGTTCGTCCCCTCCAACTCCCCGATCCGGATGGGTCCTCGCTTCGGCAACGCGTTGAGGAGCTGCACGACGCCTTCGGGCCGAACCTCGACCGCGACCTCCTTCATCCGTTGCGCGTCGAGCACGTCACCCAGCACCGCCCGCGCGCCCAGGTCCTCGAGGAGCCGGGCCTTCTCGGGCGATCGGGTCAGCCCGCTGACGTCGTGCCCGCGCTCGATCAACTGACGTACGACCGGCACCCCGAGGGCCCCGGTCGATCCGACGACCAGCGCTTTCACCTCTGACCTCCTTCTCCCCTCCCCCTTAGACGGGCACGGAGCGTCGCGTGTGACATCGGCTAAGGACGATGATTGGGTGTCACGGGATGGGGGCCCGTTTCGTCTAGGGGGCGAGATGCAAGAAGTCGAGCACGCCGGATCGGTCGAGGAGCTGCGGCCCCTTCTGTTCGCGATCGCCTATCGCATGCTGGGTGCGGTCGCCGACGCGGAGGACGTCGTCCAGGAGGCGTTCCTGCGGTGGAGCACGGCCGACCCCGCGCAAGTGCGGTCCGCGAAGGCGTACCTGTCGAAGGTCGTGACCAACCTCTGCATCGACAGGCTGCGATCCGCGCAACGACAGCGCGAGACCTACGTGGGGCCGTGGCTTCCCGAGCCCCTCCTGCAAGAGACCGTGCCGGACGCGGCGGAGGCGGCGGAGCGCGCCGACACGCTCTCGATGGCGTTCCTCGTCGTGCTCGAATCATTGAGCCCGCTCGAGCGCGCTGCCTTTCTCTTGCACGAGGTCTTCGGATACGAGCACGCCGAGCTCGCGGGGATGCTCGGACGAAGCGAGGCTGCGTGCCGGCAGCTCGTCCACCGAGCGCGCGAGCACGTCGCCGCGCGCCGGCCGAGGTTCGAGGTCGACGCCGACGAGCAGCGGAGGCTTCTCCAGTCGTTCACGATCGCGTGCGCGATGGGCGACCTCGACGGGCTCACCGCGTTGCTCACCGACGACGTGGTCTTGCAGAGCGACGGCGGGGGCCGCGCGACCGCGGCGCGCAAGCCGGTGGTCGGGGCCCGCAAGGTCGCCCGCTTCTTGGTGCGCGTGCTCCAGAAGAAGCCACCCGACCTCGCGAGCCGCATCGTCACGGTCAACGGACAGCCTGGACTGGCCACCTACCGGGAAGACCGGCTGGAGAACGTGCTCACCCTCGACGTCGCCGACGGACGCGTCCAGGGCATCCACATCGTCGCGAACCCCGAGAAGCTGGGGGTCAGCCCCCCGGGACCGGCCTGAATCGCAGCAGCGCGCCGACGCCTTCCGCCGGGCCGTGATCCCCGTCCAGCGTAGGCAGGATCGCGACGCGAGCGCCGGTCCCCAGCGCGGTCCGCACAAGGACTTCCTCCGCGGGCGCCTCGGCGACGTCGCCGAGGCCGAGATCCGTCAGGGGGCCCTTGTCGAGGGCGGCTTGCGTGAGGTCCTGCGTCGTGAACCACGCTATGCGGTCGTCGACGTCGCGCGTCAGCAGCAACGTGTCGACTTGCCCGATCCGAAGCGCTTTGAGCGTTGCGTCGACCCCCTCGGCGGCGAGATCGTCCTGGCCCCGCTCCTCGTGGAACTTCTCGAGCACCTGCTTGGTCGACCCTCCGACATACGCCGCGACTGCCGACTCGAGGTCGTCTCTGATCTCGTCGATCGACACGACCGGCTCCGAATCGACCTCGACGAGAGGCAGGTCGACTCCGAGGTTCTCCTTCACGAAGGTGCGGGACCTCACGTCACCGGCGAGGACGACGAACGAGATCTCCTCCTCGGACACGATGTTGGCGAGCTCGCGCGCGACCTCTTTCGCGTTCGCCTCCCAGGTGTTCTCGGCCCGTTGCTGGTAGCGACGCTGCGACCAGCCCCCGGGGCTCACCTTCGTGAGTGGCTCCTCGATGCCGTCGACGGACACGTTCTCGTCGACGTCGAACCCGCCCACGAGATTTATCTCCGCGCCGATCCGGTCGGACAGGACGACCGCGTACCGGGGGTTGTCCTGTTGCCATTCGACGTACGGAGACAGGTGCGGAAGGGGGCCGAAGCGCACGCAGTCCGGGATCGCAGTGGGAAGGAACCGGCGAAGCGCGAGGGCGTCCCCGGCGGCGAAGGCCACGAGCCCGTCGCCCTTGAGGTGGGCGTCGCTGACTATCGACTCGACGGCGGCGAGCGTCTCAGCGGACGCGCCGGCCGCGGCCGCCTGGTCGGCCAGCGCCCTCCATCGGAGCCCGATCTCCTCGGGGCCACGCTCGTGTGCCGCTTCCGTGTTGAGGTAGACGGACAAGAAGGGTCCGTCGCGTTCGATGAGCGCGCGCATATCCGCGCCGAACGCTCTCGTTTCAGCCATGTCCTCCCCCTGGGGTCGGCGAGCTTCTCGTCGACCCCTTGTTTCCCCCGATCGGGCCGGCCTACGCCTCGGGGGCCGGAAGCTTCGTTCGCTCAGCGAAAGACGTAGTAGACGAGCCCGACGATTGCGAGAAGCAGAACGACCACGAAGAGGACGACACCGACAGCCCCGAAGGGCCTCGTGGCCGCGCTGCCCTTCTCTCGATCCGCGTGCGCGCCGGCGTCGCCGACCGACTTGTCGGTCCGTCCGGGAACAGGATCGGGCATCTCTCTCCGTCCTCGTCGATGGTCCGCCTGCAGGACTATGCCCACTGCGCGTCCGGCATCAACCGTTCTTTAGCTATTTCGGGCTATTGCCGGGCGACGCTCCCCGGCCCATATTTTGGGTATGGCTCAGCGGCCCATCGTCCTCATCGTCGACGACGATCCGAGCATGCGCTCGTTGCTCTGCGACGTCTTCTCGTTGCACGGCGGCTTTCGGATCGGCGGCGTCGCGGCCGACGGCATGGAGGGCGCGTTTCTCGCCGCGGACGTCCACCCCGACGTCGTGATCCTCGACTTCTTCATGCCGCGCTGGGACGGAAGCAAGGCGGCCGAGTTCATCCGGGAGCACTGCCCCGACGCGAAGATCATCGCCTTCTCTGCGGTACTCACCGACGCGCCGGAGTGGGGCGACACCTTCCTCCTCAAGACGCGCATCAACGAGCTGACCGACGTCGCGGAGCAGCTCGCCGCTTGAAGCCAGTTGTCTCCCGGCCCCGGCTGATAGAACCTGTGTCGATGAACCTCTCCCGGCGCGTCCTCGCGGTGATCGTCGGCGTCACTATGGTCGTCACGTTGCCCGCTGCATCCGCGTCGGCCGCGCTCCGGACGAAGAAGTTCAAGATGCCCTCGGGCAACATCGGCTGCCTCCTCGCGCGAGGAACGCTTCGCTGCGACATCCTCTCCGGGCTCGAGCCGGAGCCCAAGCGCGACTGCGAGCTCGACTGGACCGGGCTGGCCGTGGCAGCCGACGGCAAGGCGAGGCCGGTGTGTGCTGGGGACACCGTGATGGACCGTGACGCGCGCACGCTCGAGTACGGAGCGAAGTGGAAGCGCAAGGGCATCGTGTGCCGGTCGCGGCGGTCCGGGTTGCGCTGCCACAACCGGAAGAACAACGGCTTCTTCTTGTCGCGGGACTCTTGGGACACCTTCTAGGCGGGCGTTCTCAGCCCTAGGGCCTCGGCCCCCGTAACCCGTTCGGGCCCCGCGGCGCTTACCCAAGTGGAACGCGATTCGTGCCGATATCTCCGGAGATGGACCCGATGCAACAGACCAAGCAGGTATTCGTCGACGAGACGGGCCGGCGCGGCCGGCTGTTCTCGCTCGTCACGCGCGGCGCGTGTGTGCTCGTCGCCGCCTACATGGGTTTGCTCGTCGCGGGCTTTCTCGGCGCCTCGTGGGTGCCGTCGGTCCGCCTACCGGTGGTCGGGGACATCTTCGACGTCGGGCGCGGCGAGCCCCTGCACGCACAAGTGGACGACGGGCACGCCGATGCTCCCGTCGCGGCGCCAACCGAAGCCGAAAGCGAACCGGGCGAGGCCGCCGCCGAGTCCAAGCCGCCGCGCACGGGCGCGATAGCCGCCGGCGCGTCCGCCAACTCGTCGAGCGCGAACCGACGCTCCTCTCGCGCCGCAGCCCCGCCCGGTCGCAACCGACCCGCGCCGCGGAGCACTCCCGCATCCAGGCCGGTCCCTCGGGCGACACCGAACCACGGCGCGAGCTCGGGCAACCCCAACGCAGGCCCGAAGCCCGACAAGACGCCCGCGCCGCAGGCCAGCCCAAACCGCGGATCGAGCGGCAACAGCGAGAACGCCGGCCCCAAGCCCAAGCCTTCCAAGGATCCCTCCCACCCGGCGAACTCCAACGGGAAGGCACAGCCCGAGCCGACGCCCACGTCCGGCTCCTAGGGCCGGCGTCGTGACCGACGACGTCGCTCTTCGCAGGCGGATCGCTCGCCCGCGCGCGCATTGGATCCTGTTCGGCCTCGTCCTTTCGTTCCTGGTGATGTCGCTTCTCGCGGACGGCATCGCGCGCGGACACATCGGCACGTCGTCGGCTCCCGCCGTTGGCGGGCAGGCATCGTCCGGTCTGGCACGCACGCCGTCCCTCATCGACCTCTCCTCGAAAGAGATGCGTGCGTCCGGGCCCGGGCGACGCGTCGCGGTTCTGACGTTCGACGACGGGCCGGACCCGCGCTGGACGCCGGCGATCATGGACGTCCTCGACGAGCACGACGTCCCCGCAACGTTCTTCCTCGTCGGGAGCCGCGTGCTCGAGTGGCCGGAGATCGTGCGCGAACAGGTCGAGCGTGGGTTCGAGATCGGGGCACACACGATGAGCCACGCCGACCTCGGCTCTCTCCCCGCGTGGCGCCAAGAGCTCGAGCTGAGCTTGACGCAGACCGCCATCGAGGGGGCCGCGTCCGTTACGACCTCGTTGCTCCGGCTCCCGTATTCGTCGACCGCGGCGGCGATGAGTCGCACCGACCTCGCCGCGGCCCGGCGCGCCGCCGACGCCGGCTATCTCCTCTCGTTCACCGATCGCAACAGCCAGGACTGGCTGGAGCCGGGCGTCGACGCGATCGTCGCGAGTTCCATGCCGCCGGACAACGACGGCGCGGTGATCTTGTTCCACGACGCGGGCGGCAACCGTCGTCAGACCGTCGAGGCGTTGCGCGTGCTGATCCCGAAGCTGAAAGCAAAGGCCTACGAGTTCGCGACGGTGTCACAGGCTGCGGGTCTCGACCCCGCCGACGTGAACCGCCCCGCCGACCCGTCGCGTCGTCTCAGGGGGCTCGCGCTCTCGACCGGTATGCGAGGAGCGCGCGCGGTGAGCTGGTTCGTCATGCTCCTGCCCATCCCGCTCTTGGTGCTGATCCTGCTTCGCACACTTCTCCTCGTGCCGCTCGCCCGGCGGCACAAACGGCGAAAGGAGAGCGTCGAGGCGGGGCCCCCGATCGCGCCCGGCATTTCGATAGTCGTGCCCGCGTACAACGAGGAGGTCGGCATCGTCGCGGCCATCCGATCCCTTGCCGCGAGCGACTATCCGGACTTCGAGCTCATCGTCGTGGACGACGGCTCGACCGACGCGACGGCGGACGCGGTCGAAGCCCTGGGCCTGGCGATGGTCACCCTGATCCGTCAGCCGAACAAAGGAAAGGCGCACGCGCTCAACACCGGCATCGCGCGCTCGTCGAAGGAGATCGTCGTCACGGTCGACGGCGACACGTTGTTCGAGCCGGCGACCCTCCAGTACCTCGTTCGCCCGTTCAAGGAGCCCACCGTCGGCGCCGTGAGCGGCAACACCAAGGTCGGCAACCGCAAGGGCCTGCTCGGCCGCTGGCAACACATCGAATACGTGATGGGGTTCAACCTCGACCGGCGGACGCTCGACGTCTTGAACTGCATCCCCACGGTGCCCGGCGCGATCGGCGCGTTCCGAAAGGAGGCGCTGGCGTCGGTCGGAGGGATGCCGGAGGACACGCTTGCCGAGGACACCGACCTGACGATGGCCTTGAACCGCGCGGGGTGGCGGGTGGTCTACGAGGACCAGGCCATCGCGTGGACCGAGGCCCCCTCGAGCGTCTCCGCGCTGTGGAAGCAGCGCTACCGATGGTCGTACGGGACTCTGCAATGCCTCTGGAAGCACCGAGGCGTGCTGACGTCGAAACAGCCGCTGCGGCGCGCGTTCCCGTATCTGCTCGCGTTCAACGTGCTCGTGCCGTTGATCAGCCCGGTGATCGACCTGTTCGCCCTCTACGGCCTGTTCGTGATGGACCCTGTGCGCGTCGCGCTCTACTGGCTGGCGTTCAACTGCGCGCAACTCGCGATCGCCGTCTATGCGTTCCGTCTCGACGGCGAGTCGCCGCGTCCGTTGTGGAGCTTGCCGCTACAGCAGTTCTTCTACCGGCAGCTGACCTACCTGGTGATCATCCAGTCGGTCGTGAGCGCCTTGCTCGGCGCGCGGCTCCAGTGGCACAAGCTCCATCGCACCGGCGACGTCGAGCTACCGGTCCCGGGTTGACGCACGAGGGCGCGAGGCGAGCGCGTGCCACAGCATCCATCCTGCGACGAGCAGTACCGCCGTGCCCGTGATGCCGTCGAGCCAGATCCCCACGTGCATCTTCAAAGAGAACGCCGACATCGGCCCGTAGCGGTAATGGAAGAGGCTGCTGATCCCCGTGTACGAATACACCGCGAGGCACAAGCCTGCAGCCACGATCCGCTCTCGCCGGAAGAGCACGTACCCGAGTAGCCCGATGGCCGTGAGCAGGAGCCATGCGATCGGCACGACGGCGTGATCGATCCAGTGCGGCTGCGGATAGTCCTCGAGGCTCAGGAAGTTATCCGTGTAGTGGATGAGGGTCGAGACGAGCGAAGCGCCTAAGACCATGCGAACTGTTGCCTGCGAGGGCCGGCGCGAGCCGATTCCCGGCCCGAACGACGACCAACCGCGATCCACCGCTACGTGGTGCGGCCGGCCGAAGCGGGCTGCGGGGTGCGCTCCGACGCCAGCCACTCGAGCAACAGCGAGTTGAACTCGTCCGGGCGATCGCGGTGCACGAAATGGCCGGCACCCTCGATCACGTCGCGGCGATAGCCCGCGGTGAACAAGCTCTCCTCTCCTTCGGTGAGAGCCAGCGCGGGGTCGTCCGCCCCGAAGATGCATTGCACGGGGACGTCGACGGGCTCGAACGCGCGCGCGACGAACTCCGGGCTCTGCTCGGGAGCGTTGACGAGCCGCTGGTAGTAGCCGGCCATCAGCTCGATGGCGCCGGGCTGGGACAGGGACTCCTCCTTGACGCGCGCTACGTGCGCCGAATGGTCGTGGCCCGGCGACCAGTGCGCCCATAGGTAGTCGACGAGCGCGTAGTCGTCGGCGCGCAGCGCGTTCGGCGAGAAACCCTGGAGCTGGAAGAACCACACGTGGAACAGATGGTGGATGAGCGAGGGGCGCTCGAACGTCGACAACAGCGTCGCCGGGTGGCTCGCGGCCACGACGGTCGCTCGCTCGACGAGCTCGGGCGCGTCGTGGGCCGCGACGAACGTGGCCCCTGCACCCCAGTCGTGACCGACGACGCGCGCCGGACCGTCGCCGAGAGCCCTGATCAGCGCGATGGCGTCCTCGCCCTGCGCCGGGATCCCGTAGCCCTCGCTCGGGAGCTCGGTCGGGGCAAAGCCGCGCAAGAACGGCGCCACCACGCGGTAGCCGGCACCGGCGATCACCTCGAGCTGCGGCTCCCACGTCCGTGCGTTGTCGGGGAAGCCGTGGAGCAAGAGGACGAGCGGGCCGTCACCCGCCTCGAGAAACACGAACCGCAGGCCGTTGACCTCGATCGATCCTTCGTGCACGCGGGTGACCATCTCGCCTCCGATCCCTCCGACGACTCAGTTCATACAGAAGGCATCTTACATACCGACTGTATGTCGGCCAGCCTTCGCTCAGTGACTTGCGGAGGCTTAGCCGAGGCAGGTCGTGCGGCTCTTCGGCCCCTTGCCCTCGCCTTTGGGGCACCCGCCCGGCGCAGGCAGCGTGAGGCGCGGCACAACGCGCGCAACCCGGGCTCCGGACGGATCATGGAGAAGATCGGTATGGCGTTCGTCCGCGCCGGGACCGGCGTGGCCGGCGTCCCGATCCGGATATACCGCCTCGATCCCCCGAGTTGGGACAATCTCGCGCGCTGATTCTCATTCGTTCGGCGCGCCGAGCCGAGAAGTGTCACACCCTCCCTTCATGATGTGCGCATGGGGATGACGTTTGTGGATGGCGCGATCGAGCTGCTCGAGAAGGCGAATGCGAACCTCGAGCCCGACCTCATGGCCGCGCCCGATGCGCGCGAGTTACTGGCGCTGTACGCGAGGGCCGAGAAGCTCGCGGCCTTTGGAGTGGCCGCGCTGGCGCGCAAGGTGGCCGACACAGCGGCTGTGGCGCGCGCGACGGGGACGTCGGCGGGCAAGGCCGACGCGGTGGTGCGCACCGGCAAGGCGATGGCGGCTTCCGCCGAGCTGAGCATGGCGCTGCAGACCGGCTCGGTGTCGTTGGACCAGGCCGCCGAGATCGCCAAGGCCGAGGAGTCTCGTCCCGGGGCCGCGAAGGAGCTTCTTCCGGTGGCGCGGGACCAGGCGTTTCACGTTCTGAAGGACGAGGCGCGCAAGGTGAAGCTCGAGGCCGAGCAGCACCGCGACCTATCGGGCCGGCAGCGAGAGGCGCGGTCGGCAAGGAGCTACGGCGACGAGCTCGGGATGGTGCACGTCCATCTGGCGTGGGAGCCTCACGTCGGAGCGCCGATCGTGGCGCGGGCCGAGGCCGAGGCCCAGCGCATCGCGCGCAGCGCCAAAGGCGAGGACGCGCGAGAGCCGTTCGAGCGGTACTTGGCCGACGCGTACGCAGCCCTCCTTTCGGGCAACGGCAAGGGCCGGGCGAAGCGGCCGGAGCTCGTCGTCCTGGTCAGCGACGGCGTCGCGCGACGTGGGTGGACCGACGTGCGCGACGGCGAGGTGTGCAAGATCCCCGGCGTCGGGCCGATCTCACCGCGGGTTGCCCGAGAGGTGACGCGGGATGCCGTGCTGAACGCCGTGCTCTACGACGGCAAGGACCTGCGCCACTTCGCCAGGTGGACGCGCCATATCCCGGTCGAGGTCGCGATCGCGCTCGAGCTCGGTGCGCCGCCGGAGTTCGACGGCGTGCGATGCGTGGACTGCGGCAACCGTTTTAGAACCGAGATCGACCACGTGCAGCCGAGGTCCGCTCGAGGACCGACCGCGCACGGCAACTTGAGACCGCTCTGCTGGAGCTGCCATCAGGCCAAGACCAAACGCGATCGAAAAGGTGGAAAGCTCGAACCGCCCGACTACTGACGCGCCGGAACTCGTAGCGCGAGGGGCGACGATCCTCAATGGCTCCTGCCGACAGCCATTGACGCACACGTCGTCGACGAGCGCGGCGCTAGAAGATCACTTCCTCGTAGACGAGACGCCTCAACGAAGCGGCTCGTACGCTCGGGAAAGGAGATCGCGCGCGTCGTCGATGCACCGCTCGCGCACCGCGACCAGCTGTCGATGAAGACGCCAGATAGACGCGAAGAACATCGTGACGCCTACGAGGAAGACGCAGAGGCTCAGAGCCAGACGGATCCCGTCGCCGGAGTTGACGACGAGCGTCGGGATGGCCGCGGCGACAAATATCCAGAACGCCGCATAGGCCAAGTGGCCGACGGACTGAAGCCCGAGACTCGGATCCTTCGGGAACAGCGTCAACGATTGATTGAGGCGACCGACTCGATCCAAGCCCAGCAGCAGCACGAGATAGACCCAGAAGGCCGACATCAACGGCAGGTTCGTGAGGATCGTGATCGGCAGCCACACCAGCGCCGTCCCCAGGTCGGTCAAGGCCCACGTGCGCGCGGTCGTCGCCACCACGAACAGCGCCGTGAAGGCGAGGGGGCCGATGGCGCTGGGGAGCTCGCGGAAGAGACGAGAGTCTCCGACGGATTCCTCGACCTCTCCGACTCGGTGGGCGAAATATGCGATCGCGATGAGTGAGAGGGCCACGGCGTACGCGAAGACCGCGCCGGCGACGACGCGGGTCCCCGTCGACGCCGAGCCGACGGTCGCTACGTACGCGTGCGGCAGGAAGGCGGCCACCAGAGGGATCAGTGAGTACAGGACGATCCACAGCGCGCGCGGGCCCGGCGCTCGCAGCAAGAGTCGGTGAACGATCGTGGATCTACCGGCCATGCTTTCAGACTAGAGCCACGCAATCGTCGCGAACGGGCAAGGCGCCGTGACCCAGCCCGCAGGGCGAGGGCACCAGAAGCGAAACCGCCCCCTGCACGCGCCAGCCGAGTGAGCCAACGCGAACGGGCTAGGCGCCGGGCGGGTCGGCCGACCGAGTCAGACGCACGCGAACGCGATAGGCACCAGCGGGTCGGTCAGCCTAGTCAGGCGAAACGCGAACGGGCTAGGCGCCGCCGGGCGGGTCGGTCAGCTCGATCTCGTAGAGATGACACCAGTCCTTGCCGGTGACGAAGAAGCGGTCCGCGGACTGGAGATACGCGATCCCGTTCGTGACCTCGGGCGGGTCGTCGCACTCCGCCTCCTCCTGCAATCGCAACGCCTCGAGGTTGAACTTGCCCGTGACCTCTCCCGTCTTGGGATCGATGCGGACGATGTCGTCGTAGCCGAACACGTTGGCGAAGATCTCGTTGCCGATCCATTCCAGCTCGTTGAGATAGAACACAGGCGTTCCGTTCTCCGTGACCCTTATCTCGCGCGTCACCTGGAACGTCTTCGGGTCGCGGAAGCGGATGATCTCGGTAC
>DATBND010000422.1:0-2502 GCA_036554505.1 Actinomycetota bacterium
CCCGGGGTGGGGTCTGGCTGAAGCGACGTGCGCGGTTACGGTGCCGAGTCCTGGCTCGGGTTTGCAGGTCGATCGTGTCGAGAGAGAGAAATTGGCTCGCGGACACGCGGCACAGACACGATCAGAAGACGGCGTGGTCTCGTTTGTGAACGCCGGACGGGCCCTCGATGGTTACGAAGTCGTCATCACCGATCAGAGCGGCGAGCCCCTCCCGGATCGTCGCGTGGGCGAGATCGTCGTCAGGGGGCCGTCACTCATGCGCGGCTATCTCGGCGACGACGCCGCGACCGCGGCAGCCATCCGGGATGGATGGTTGCTGACCGGCGACCTCGGCTACCTCGTCGAGGGACACTTGTTCGTAACCGGACGGGTCAAAGACGTAATCATCGTCGACGGCGCCAACTATCACGCTTCCGACATAGAACGAATCGTCGAGAGAGTCCCCGGAATTCGCCCCGGCGGGTCCGCCGCGATCCCGATTCAAAGAGAGGGATCCGAGAGGCTCGCTGTCATAGCGGAGTCCCGGCTCGAGGCCACGGCCGTCGAGGACCACAAGCGAGCGCTTCAGGCCGCCGTCCTTGACGAGACCGGGGTCAGCCCCGCGCTGGTCACGCTAGTGCCGCCGCGGACGCTGCCCAAGACCACCAGCGGAAAGATGAGGCGCGCCGAAGTCCGTCGAATGCTCGACGCGGGTGAGCTCGTCGACCTCGGCGGCGACGCGCTGACGGAGGGCCGGGAGACAACGGAGATCGAGGAGGACATTGCCGCGATCTGGAAGGAGGTTCTTCGCGTGGCCCGAATCGAGCCGCCCGACGACTTCTTCGAGCTTGGGGGCAGCTCATTGCAGGCCGCCACGGTCGTCGCGGAGATCGGGGCGCGCCTCGGCGTTGTACTGCCCCTGTCTGCGCTCGCTACGACGCCCACTCTCGCCGGCCTCGCGGCTCGTGTCGAGCGCGGGGGCGAGGTCCCTTTGGGGTCCTTGGTGGAACTGCGTCACGCCGAAGCTGGCCCCGCAATATTCGCGATCCCCGGCGGCGCCGGAGGCGTCCTTGACTACCGGCGACTCGCAAACGCTCTGGACGGAGAGTGCTCTTTCTACGCGTTCGAGCCCAAGGGGGCCGACACGCGGTCACGTCCGGCTCGCTCCGTCGAGGAGATGGCTGAGCAATACCTCGACGAGATGACGCGCGTCTCGAAAGGTCCTTACATATGCCTCGGATATTCGTTCGGCGGGATCGTTGCGTACGAGATGGCCACGCGCCTCGCGTCCCAAGGAGCCACGAGCACGCGCGTCATGATGTTGGACACCGCCGTGCCGACGAGCATTCGTCCCTCGGACTTCAAGGCGGATAAACGTCCTAGCGCCAAGGATCTTTACGGGAGGGTGCGGCGCACCGCCGCCCTGACGGTTGTTCGCGGACTCGCGTGGGCGCACTTCAACCTTCGCACCCCGGTTTCACCGAGGATGTTCCACCGGTACCTCTTGGACAATGCACGCGCTCTCACACACCGCTACGTGCCTCAGCCCTACTCCGGGCCCGTCGACTACGTCCAGGTGCAGAACGAGGACGATGTGCCCTCCGAAAAGCACGTGAGGGCATGGAGGACGGTCGCTTCGGACTTGCGTACTCACCGCATACGCGCGCCCTCTCATTTCCATGTCCTCTCAAACCCGTGGGTAGAGGATCTCGCCGGGTGCATCCACGACCTCTGGACCGAAGCGGTCGAAGAGGAACGAGCGGACGCAGCCGGTGGCTGATCGCGCGACGGACCCTCCACGCCTATGCGTCTACGGAGTTAGGTGCGATTCGTGGGAGGGGAGGCAGGCGGACACCCTCTCCCCCGACGAGCGCTACCGTGCGTCGACCTTCCGACTCACGCTCGACCGACGGCGTTACGTCGCGGCCCGAACGTTCCTTCGCCACGTGCTGGCGCGGTACCTCGATGTCGCCCCGGCTGAAGTCGAATTCACATACTCGCGTGAGGGCAAACCTGGTGTCACCGGAATCCAGTTCAACCTCGCGCACTGTGAGGACCTGTTCGTGGCAGCGGTCTCGAACGTCCCGGTCGGGATCGATATAGAACGGCCGGGGACAACGACCCCGGCGTTGGCAAAGCGGATCCTGACGACCCGCGAGCTAGCACGCTGGCGTAGATTGAGCTCATCCGAGCGCCGCGTCGCTCTCACGCGCGCGTGGGTCCGCAAGGAGGCGTGCGCGAAGGCGCTCGGGGGCGGCGCCCGCGACGACTTCATGTGGTCCGAGGTGGGTCTCCACCAGAGCCAAGGTTTCCGGCGCGTGCGCGTCGAACCCGCCTCGGTGTCATTAGCCGACCTCGACGCCGTGCCCGACCACATCGCGGCGGTTGCGGTGGTTTCCTCGGTGGCTCCGCTGATGTCCGTCCATCTCGTCGACTACGAGTCACCGCACCTTCCTTCGCTCGCCGCGAGCTTCGAACCAGCGGAGATAGCGGCTGACGACGAGGGCGCGGAGAAGCGCATCG
>DATBND010000027.1:0-9406 GCA_036554505.1 Actinomycetota bacterium
TGCCGTCCGGCGAGAACGAAAGGTCGTGCGGGCTGTGGCCCGCGATGTCGGGAGGGCCGACGGTGTTGACGAGCTCGGGCTTCTTCGGGTTCTTGATCGACCAGATCTGGATCTCGCCGACACCCTCGAGGTCGGAGTCCGAGTTGTAGACGTAGGGTGCCGTGGGGTGTGCGGTCGTGTTGTGCGATCCGCGCGGGATGTCGGCGAAGCCGATCGGCTTGGGCTTCTTGGGGTTCTTGATGTTCACGGTCATGAAGCCGATTCGAGTCGAGCCGAGGCACGCATCGGGGCCACCGGTCACGTCCGACGCCATGATCAGCGTCTTCTTGTTGTACGAGAGCTGGATGTCGTTCTGGTTGAACTGACACTTGATCCAGGCCACCTGCTTGGGCTTCTCGGGGTTGGTGATGTCGATCACGTGGGTGCCGCCGCCGTCCAGGAGCGAGGTCTCGGACCCGGCAAAGATGTAGTCACGCTTCTTGATCGTGGCCATCTCCATGTCCGTGCCGCCCTTCCACGGGATGTTGGCGATCAGCTCGAGGCCGGCGCCTTCGCCCTCGAGCGGGTTGGGCTGAGCTTCTCGGCGGGCGAGGCTGGGGCCCCCGAAGGCGGCCGCGATCACCGTCGCCAACGCGAGGGTCGCAAGGACTCTGATTCCGGGTCTCATGGGGTCGTTCCTTTCCGTTTCGCGGTCGAACGCGGTTTTTTCGCTTGGTGACCAAGTTCGACGGGGGGTGTCAGGGTCCTGCCGCTGGTGACGCGGAAGGAGTCAGGACCGCCGGGGCGAAATGTCACCTGTCACCCTGACGACACGCCCGACACCCCCAGGAGCCGCCGCCGATGCCCTCGAAGCCCAGATTCCTCGCCCTCGTGGCCGTCACGGCCACGTTGGTGGCGCCCGTGGCGCTCCCGGCCCAGGCGGCCCGTAAGGCGCCCCGGTACGTCGACCTCGACACCGTCGCGAAGCCGCCCGTCACCGGGGCGGAGATCGTGGCGGGCCTCGAGGACTTCGTCGAGCGTTTTCCGCTACGTCAGAACACGGTTGGGCGTGACAACGTCGCCGCGGCCGAGTTCCTCGCCGGCGAGGCCAAGGAGAGCGGCTTCAAGGTCCGCATCCTCGAGCTCGAAGCCGGCACCCCGACCCGCACGGTGAGGGTCGTCGAGGCGATCAAGCGCGGCACCACCAAGCCCGACAACTGGCTGGCTTTCGTCGCGCACTACGACACCGTCGCTCCCGACGGCGCCGGCGCGACCGTGCAGGGGGCGTACGACGACGGGAGCGGCACGAACTTCCTGCGCTACTTCGGTAAGGCGTTCTCGAAGATCAAGACGAAGCACTCGATCGCGCTGCTGTGGTTCGACGCCGAGGAGAACGGTTTGCTCGCGTCGCGCGCCTACGCGGAGATGGTCGCGGAGAAGGGCCAGAAGATCGACGCGGTGCTCGGCTTCGACATGACGGGCATCGGCTATCCCGCTCCCTACTGCATCTGCGTGTACTACGGCACGCTCGACGACGGCGCGAAGGCGGTGCCGATCCTCGAGCACGTCAACTACGACTACATGAAGCTCCCTCCGTCCGACGGCGGCTCGGGGCGCGAGACGACGTGGCCGTTCGGCGTCGAGGGCGGCCTGTGCATCTGCGGCCCGAACATCCGGAACTCCGACGAGCGCAGCTTTGCGGCGGAGGGGTATTTCTCGATGCGGTGGACCGGCATGCGCGAGGCGTCGGACTACCCCGGTTATCACCAGCCGTGGGACACCGTCGCGTTGATGGAGCAGGTCGCCGGGAGCCGCGCCAACCTCGAGGCCGGCACCGAGAATACCTTCTTGTCGGCGTATTACTCGGCGATGGTGCTCGACAACCTCTAGGGAGCCGCGCGGTAGCCTCGTCGCATGTCCGACGACGACGACGGCAAGGTCAAGGAGCTCCGGGCCCAGATGAAGGCCGACCGCAAGCTGATCGCGGACGCGGCGCAGGTCCTCGGCGAGATCGACAGGTCCGCCGGTCTGAGCGGCGAGCACGCCGACGTGCTCGCCGCCCTGCGCATCCGGCTCGAGGGAAAGAAGAGGGCCTCACTCGACGAGCTCCTCAGCGCGGCCGGAGAGATCTCCGGCAAGAAGGACCTCGGCGACGTACTTGCCGCGCCGCCGCAGGAACCGACGTCGGACTGGCCGGTCGTCGAGGAGAAGAAGCGGGACTGGCCCGGTCTCTAGCTCAGTCCGCTCCGTCGGTGCGGTCGCGGAGGAAGCGCTCGAGCTCCTGAGCAAGCGCCTCTCCCGAAGGAAGCTCCTCGTCGCTCTCCTCGTCCCGTTCCCGCTCGTCCAAACGTTCCTCGAGCAACCGGACGTAAGCGCGGACGTCCTCGTCCTCGGAGACGATCTGCGTGGCGCGCTCCTCGTAGCTGAGGACCGCGCGGGCGAGCCCGTCTATGGCCACCCCGCGCCCGATCAGCTCGGTGGCCTTCTCGATCAACGCGAGCGCGGCCTTCGGGTTCGGCGACACCGCAAGGTAGTGAGGGACCGCGGCCCACAGGCTCGCGGAATCGATGCCGGCGCGGCCGAACGCGTCGTGCAGCACTCCCACTATCCCCGTCGGGCCTTCGTAACGAGAGCGCTGCAGCCCGAGACGGTCCACCAGTGACGCGTCGGCAGCCGTCCCGGTGATGTGCACGCGCCGTGAGTGAGGCACGTCGGCAAGGAGCGCGCCCAGCGTGACCACGAGCCGCACGTCGTACTTGCGCGCGACGTCCACGACAAGTTCGGTGAAGGTGCGCCAGCGCGTGTTCGGCTCGGTTCCGATCAGTAGGAGGACGTCGGGCTCGTCGCGGCTCGCGGCCGCCAGGAACTCGTTTTCGGGCCAGGTGATCTTGCGCGTGAGGCCATCGACGAGCTCGACTTGCGGACGAACCGCTTGGAAGTCGTAGAACTCCTCGGGATCGATGGACGCGATGCGCAGCGCGTCCCACGATCGGCCGAGGTGTTGTGCGGCGAACGACGCCGCGTCTCCGGCGTCGTTCCAGCCGCGGAATGCGACGAGCATGACGGGCTGGTGCAGCTCGACGTCGCGCTCGTAACGGATGGAGGAAGAGGGTTCAGGCATTGGCAGAGGCTATCGGTCACCGACTCCAGTCGATGCGAAGTGGCTAAGAGGCGATGGTGTCGCGCTCCTGGATGTGTCGTTGGACCTTGCGCTTTATCCGTTGGAGCGCGTTGTCGATCGACTTGACGTGGTTGCCGAGCACGCCGGCGATCTCCTCGTAGGACTTCCCGTCCATGTAGAGACGCAGGACGTCGCCCTCGAGCTCGGTGAGGTTCTCACGCATCGAGTCGCGCAGGGCCTCGATCTCCTCGGCCGAGATGACGATCTCGGCGGGATCGATGTAGGACGGCGCCACCAGGCTGTCGCCGACGGAGCTGTCGCCGGACTCGTCGCCGTAGGCCGGTGCGTCCAGCGAGACCGAGGAGTTGAGCGGCTGGTGCTTCTGGCGGTTGGCGGTCTTGATGGCGGTGAGGATCTGGCGTGAGATGCAGAGCTCGGCGAACGCCCGGAACGGGGTCGCCTGGCCGGGGTCGAAGTCCCGGATCGCCTTGAAGAGCCCGATCATCCCTTCCTGGACGACGTCTTCCTTGTCCGAGCCGGCCAGGAAGTAGGTGCGAGCCTTCGAGCGGGCGAACTTGCGGTAACGGCCCAGGAGGGTCTCGAGGCAGCGCTCGTCTCCCCCTCTGACGCGGGCGACGAGAGCGTCGTCTTCGAGCTCTTCGAGCCCCGCTGCCTGATCCACCATCATGCCCATCCGCCGCTCCTGCGTAGGCCTCGCCGGCGTCCAGCGCCCCCCGAGGCTGTGTGGATTTCTGCGTTGAGCGTATTTGTCCGGGTTTGCCCGAACAATGGCCCAACTGGGTGGTCTTTGTCCGCCGGGTGACTAGTCCTGGACGGAGCCTGAAAACCCATGATCACCTGCTATTTTCCCTCTTTCGCCGGATTAAATATTCGAGATGCTCGGGCTGCTACCCTCTTTTTTTCCGGGGTCAGGGGGTGACAGATTGGCGACATCCCCGCCCCCTTCATTGAGTACGAAATCGAGCCGATCCGGGCACGCCTGATGTGAAGGTTCTTGTGCCGTCCGGGGGCGGGGACGGCTACCATGCTCGCCCCTGGAGGCGAATGGGGACTGGTGTCCCTCCCGGTCTTCAAAACCGGTGCGCCGGCTAACCCCGGTGGGCGGGTTCGATTCCCGTCCGCCTCCGCTAGCAATCTCTGCTTTTTTTCGATCCCGTGATGCGTCCCTCGTGGTGCCAGCCCCTGATCGGCGTAGTGCTCCTCCTTGCTGCCCGTGGCACCTTATTGTGGTCGCGCAGATCACTCGAAGTCTGGCCAGTCAAAGAAGACTGATGAAATTGCGCCAAGGCGACGCGAAAGAGACCTCATTCACGGCGTACTAGCTCATCGAGTAGTAGCTGGGCGACTTCGGACACAAAGGGTTCTCCTGCTGGCGCATCCACAAGAGCAGTCGCAGCGTCGATCGCTTGCTGGGCAGACCCTCTCGGGCAGTAACTTAGGTCGGCAAGTCGGAACATCCCAACGTCTTCCGCTGAGTCGCCCAGAGCTATCACCGGGACGCTTCCCCTCTGTACGTCAAGGATAGCGGTGAGCAGCCAATCACAGGTTTGAGCCTTGTTCGCGGCATGAGGGAAAGCCTCGACCCAAGTCCAACCCGGGACACGGAGCTCTGGATAGACGGCGATCCTCCAGGAAGCTGGCACGGGCACTCCTCGCAACAGGCGCTGGATGCCAGCCGGTTCACCTGCAGCCAGGAACGAAATGCCAAGCGGACGAAGGTCATGCAGGTCCTCGTGGAATGATGTTCCAGCCGCGGGTTGGAACGGCCGAGAGCCACAGATGATGGCTTTCTGCTCCGCTGACAATCGTCCGTGTCTCGAACTTTCGATCACTCGAAATAACGCCCGCGAGCTGCAGAATATCCACACGCTTCCGCGCTCCTGATCGCGCCACCGTAGGAAAGCGTCGATTAGCTCCGCCCCCAGGCTCAAATCCATCGTCTTCTCGTGGAGGATGCGACCCACACGTCCCTGACTGATGCCCGCCGCAACGCCCCCTCCGCTACCTATCGCGTAAGTGACGCCCGTAAACGGCTTAAAGAGGCGCGCGAGAGCGTCGACGGGCCGAGCAGAAACTGGCACGACGAGGGCATTCAACTCGGTTATGACCTTGATCAACGGGGACGCTGACGAGAGGACCTTCCCTCCTCCTTCGATCAGTGTCCCATCGACATCGGCCAGAATCACGACGCCCAAAGTAGTGTGATGTGCCACCCGTTGCTGTCCCCCCATCACTTGCTCAAGACGACTCCACTTCCAGCTCGCGACCTCCCGCTAGCTCTTGGAGTAGGTCAACAATGCGCCTGTCCCGCATGTGCAGGATCTCGGGGACGAAAGAGAGCGGCGGACAATCCTCACACCGGAGCGGTCTATTAGCGATTCGTTCGAAATATTCCCATAGGGCAATGTTGACGTTGAGGCAAGCAGCGCGGAACTCACGCGCGCGGTCCTCAATCCCAATGCGTTGCGTCACAAGATCAAGCTTTGCCGTGAAAGGGACACCGTATGTCCGAGTGGAGCCCTTTGGGGCGAACGAAAGACCTGCGCGCGGCAATCCCCAATAAAGATCGCGCTCATTCAGCCAAGGGACGTCGTCCCTGGGAGCAACGATTGAATCGACCCTCACTCCATGGATCTCACGGAGATTAGGAATATTGTTACAACAGACGACTACTCGGTCGACGGAAAGCCGGCTCCTCAGGCATTCGTCGATGACCATCCTCATCATCTGACCAGTCGACAGGCCGTCATCCGCAAGCACGAGATTATCGGCCCCGCTTTGTATGAACGTGCTTCGCAGAGCTCGTAGTTGCTGCCTTAGTGGATTTTGCAGCTGCCGAGGTCGGCGCAGGAAGTACTGACTGCCAGTGCGGTTCCAATTGGTGACCGTCCGAGTCAGGTCCAACTGAAAATTCGCGTCGGGAAAATATTCTCCACGATCGAACGTCGCGCAGAAGTCCTCCTCAGTGAGCGCGCTTGCGGTCAATTTGCGCAACTCGTCGACCTCCCATGAGCTCACCTGATAATCAACGTCATCGAAGGCGCGGAGCATCGCGGAGCGAACGGCCGAGTCAATAACCTGGCGATCTAACTGTTTCGGGTCTACGTCGCTGACCTGTAGGCCCTCGATCACTATCCAGAAATCACGAAGAAGGTAGAAATGGGCTCGTTCAACATCAGCGACTAATGGGTCCTCGTCGACCCCTGACGTGGCCAGTTTCATTCGATACCTGGTGGGCCGGCCACTGATTTTCGCTCCTTCAGAACGGGAGCGACGAGGTCGGGTTTAGTCTCGTCGTCTCCCACGTGCCGATCTGCGGGAGTTGGGAAAATCTTGTTGGTCATGACTCGCACGGCGCGCTCTGCAATCTCGTCCACCCGCTGGTCGATGGATGTCACCTCGGGGTCGAGCCAGTCGCACTCCTTCAGATTGTCGAAGCCGATAACAGAGAAATCGGCCGGCACCTCGTAGCGATCCCCGTTCGGGGTCTGCACTCGACTCAAACCTTTGATGACACCGAAGGCCATTAAGTCATTGGCCGCGACGACGGCGGTGGGACTCCCATGCGGATTCTTACGTCGCAATTTGGCTAGCTCGTTGGCCGCGGCGCGTCCAGACTCGAACGTGTAGTCGCCAACCAAGTGCGGACAGTTCTCAGGATCTAAGCCGTGTCCTCGTATCGCTGTATCGAAGGCCCTCTCCCTCGCTTTAGCAGTGGATGCCCACACGGGACCGCTCAGGAAGGCGACACGTTGGTGACCATGCTCGAGCACCAGATGCCCAACCGCGAGTTCGATCCCAGCCGCGTTATTCGCAAGCACGACATCCTTGACGGGCAACGGCTGGTCGATGCCGGCAGGATCAACGTCCACAAGCACCACCGAAACGTCGGTTGCGCGCGAGAGCCGTTCGAGCGACTCGAGGAACGGAGGATTCTGGGCGTAGAACACACCAGCTACCCGCATGGCTATCCAGCTTTGGAGGATGCCGTGCTCTCGCTGCTCGAAGCCGTAGGAGCTCGCTGCCCACAGCAGAAAGTTAGTTTGAGCGAGCCGGGTCTCAAGTGATTTCTTCAGCTGAGCGAAAAACGGGTTCGTGTCATCCGGAACGAGCAATCCAAAGATTGCGTCCGGCGCGCGCCCGAAGCCGAGCTCCTCCCTGCTCCTGAAGACCCTTTGCCGAGTTTCGTCCTTGACTAGCTCAGGGGATTCGAAGGCGCGGACGACTGTGCGGGGGGACAGCCTTTCGGCCTCCGCAATCGCATCAACCTCGTCCGGCGTCGGCTTGTCCGGGGGCCGCATCGTCTCCTTCGCAGTCTTCGGGCACGACAACTATGCACGACTGTCGCTCGCGTGCCAACCATCGACACCAAGAGTGTATCGGTAGCCCGGGACCGGACATTAAGGACAGCAAGACTGGCCGGCGTGTTATCAGCTTGACGAGATCAGACAATCCTCGTACAGTATTCCTAGGTTCCCTGTCATCGAGCCGAAGGGATACGACATGAGCCGGCACCCACCACCCCACCACGGGCCCCACCACGGGCCCCACCACGGGCCCCACCATGGACCTGAGTGGATAGTCGCTGTCCACGATGAGGAGCTGCCTCGCCAGAATTACGCTGGCCACCTCACCGCGATCGGCGATGTACTCGCCAGCAGCCCCGTCCTGATGATCGGTGAGGCGGCCATCGAGGTGCCGGAGAACATTGAATTCGACCTCCGCTTCGAGCGCACGCCGCACGACACCCTGGTGTTGCTGATCAAGGCGGAATGGCCGGAGGCCCATCTTTCCGCGACGTCAATCACGAGCGCCCGCGCTCTCGTCATCCGCGCGCAGAAGCCCGACGACGCCAACTGAACTGACAGGCAGGCGATCTCCTTGTCGACCGTAGTTCCGCCCCCGACGCCTCCTGCCGCGCTGCCTACGGGCGGTGCGATCATCCCGAAGAAGGGAGGCGCGCTGGCCGCCGCCGCGATGCAGGTAAGGGACGTGCTTGCGAAGCACGGCATTGACCACGCCGCCCTGGCGGCACTTTTGGCCGACCAGCAACATCTCCTTCCACCCTCCAATTACGTGTTCGGCCTCACGGAAGTCGCGCCATCGCTCAAGGCAATGCGTGATCTCGTCCAACTGATCGAGCAGCGCCTCGACCTTGCCGAACCGCTCGCCGTGGACCTCGCGGGCCCGATGCACCACGCACTGGGCCGGCTCCGGGCGGCCTTCGCCACCACTGTCCTCGGCTTGAGCGGCTGGACGGTCATCGGCAGCATCCTGACCTCACGAAACGACCTCGCGGCGCGGACTTCCCCGCTGATCACGCTCGCCATCTTGCTAACGGTGTTGGTTGCGCTCGCGCTGCTTGAAGCCGCCCACATCGGGGCAGTCGCACTGTCAACGGCGGACGTGAGCACGCTCGAGTACTCCCACCCACGTGTATTCCGTCTGCACCGCTTCATCGCGACCAAAGCCAAGCTCGAGGACTACCTCGCCGCCAGACAGGTTGGCGTCGTCCTCCTCGTGTTCGTGATGGCCGAGGTTACGCGGACCGTGGGTCTCTCGACGTTGCCGGGAACCAGCATCGCCATACCACCGGCCCTCGGCGCACTCTTTCAGATCGGTGCCCCGGGGGCGCTCCTCGTCCTGATCGTGGGCCAGGTCGCACCGCAGATCGTCACCGCGCGCAGACCCGCGGCCATGATGAATCTGTTTCCGATGGCCGCCGCCTTCCACGCGACGCGCTTCGTCGGTCACCTCGGGCTCGCGCAGCCCGCCAGTTGGTTGGTGAGTTGGTCGACGGCGACCGAGCGGATCCCCTCGGCCCCGCGTGAGCGGTTCACCTCGGCCACGGTGGACGTGGCGGGGTTCGGCACTCTAATGACGCGCCGCGACATCAGCGTGGGTTCGGACCACACGCGCGCTACGACCGAGTCCACGATCGTCTTCCATGAGAACGACCGGACGATGCTCTCGCTCGACGTGGCCAGCGTGTCAAAGACGCCGTCCCGTCTCCGGGTCAGCGGCTGCCTTTTCCACGAAGCGACCAAGCTACCTGTGGTCTGCTCGAGTCTGAACGAGTACCGCATGCCCGACCCCCGGGGCACCCTGCTTGCCTGTAATTTTGCGCCGCGCGCCGGCTGCTTTCAGATCGGCGATGTCCTCGACATCACCACCGTCGCCGACTACGACGAGCAGCTTGACGAGGACTTCGTCGTCATCACTGCGCCTACCAAACTAGCCACGATCCGAGTCGTCCTCGAGCATCCGCCTGCACCGCTGCCGCCC
>DATBND010000098.1:0-2255 GCA_036554505.1 Actinomycetota bacterium
GGATGCGACTCGGCCCACTACTTCTCCGATCGCGGGGATCAGATGCTTGCCGCCGCGTTCTACGGAGCGGGCACACGCTTCCTCGACGTCAGCAATCCCAAGGACATCCGGCAGGTGGGCTACTTCCTGCCGAGCGACGCAAACACGTGGGCCGCGTACTGGCACGGCGACTACGTCTACGTCGCCGACTTCGACCGCGGCGTCGACATCCTGAAGTTCAACGGCTCGGCGGGCTCGAAAGCAGTCACGGCCCCCGCCGTCGACTTGAGTACGCCTACGAAGCAGTCGCCGCTGTACCGCTTCATGTGCCCGCTGCCCTCTCGGGAGCCCATCTAGGACCGAACGGCGCGACCGGCGCGACCGGCGCGCTCGGGTCGTCACGGACCGCGGGCGCCCGCGGCGGCTCGACGATCCGACATGCTCTTGGCCTGATGGCAACTCCAGCAGCGCGGCTTCAGGTTGCCTGCAGACGTCGGGCCCCCGCGACTGCGGGGCTGCACGTGGTCGAACTCGGTCCTGAAGCGATTGCCGCAGTCGACACACGCGACGCCGTCGAAGTCCGGAGCCTCGCCCAGCTCCAGCGCGATCGCTACCTCGGCCGGAATGCTTCGCGACCACCGTTTGAGCTGTCGTAGGTCCGTGCCATCACACACCACTCCGGAGACGAACGCGTCACGCCCGATCTCCTGGGCGACCTGGGGCGCGACCGGGCCGACGCCGGGGATCTTGCACACCTCGCCGGCGCGCACGTCGGTCCAGCCGCGCCGTGCGACCTCGTGACTCACCAGCACGACGAGCTCCGGCCGCGTGGTCCGGCCCTTGCCGTTGCCCGACAGCAGCGCCGCGTACGCATCCGCCAGATGGCGCTCGAACGGCTCGAGTCTGCCCTTGCTCTTGGCCTTCCGGCCGAGCCGGGCCGCCTCGGCCTCGGCGCGCGCCACGATCGGCGTCCCGACGTGCGGCTCCCACGCGAGGTGCACGTGCACCATCCCCAGCTCGTCGCTGTAGCTCCGCGCCGAGCGCGCCTCACGCTGACGCCGGGCGAGATCACGGTACTGCTCGGCTTCGAGTTTCAGCTTGCGGGCCTTCTCCTTCAGGACGTGAAACCCTTGGTCCCGGGCGACCGGCAACAGCTGAGCCGCGGCCCCCGGCTTCGCCTCCTCGGCCTTGGCGATCTCCGTTGCCTGATCGAGGGACACCGTTCCCGTTTGCATCGCCATGCTGAGCTCGGCCGACGACGCCATGACCTCGCCGGTGCGAACGACCGCTTGGGCCTTGCCCGCCGAGATCCCACTGGCCTGTGCCACAACGGAGGCATCTCGCACCTTGCGCGCCAGCGCCGCGATTCCGTAGGCCACGAGCTTCTCGGCACGTGAGTAGTCGGCGAGCAGTTCCCGGGCACCCGCGGCGCTCATGAGCTCCGGCTCGAGCTCCGCATTGGACTTTTCTAGAAGCTCAATAGCTTCACCGATGAATGTGTCCGCCATGCCCCAATCATGAAAGGGGGGTGTGACACTTTTACCTTCTTCGGCGCGCGACTGATCAGAAGTGATCAGCGCGCCCGTGGCTAGTCGCTGAACCTACGGAACAAGTCGATCTTGTCGGCGTGCTTGGCGCGGCGCTCCTCGTCGCGCACGCCGAGGCCGTCCTCCGGCGCCAGCACCCGTATGCCGATCTTTCCCTTGTGCAGGTTCTGGTGCACGGCGTATGCGGCCTCGGCGGTCTCCTCCAACGGATAGGTCTTCGACAGGATCGGGTGGATCATGCCGAGGTCGGCCAAGCGGTTGGCCTCCCACGCCTCTTTGTAGTTCGCGAAGTGAGAGCCGATGATGCTCTTCAGCATCATCCAGAGATAGCGGTTGTCATACACGTGCTCGTAGCCGGACGTCGACGCGCACGTGACGACCTTGCCGCCGCGCTTGACGACGAAGACGCTCGCGCCGAACGTCTGGCGGCCCGGGTGCTCGAACACGATGTCGGGGTCCTCGCCGGCTAGCGAGCGGATCTGCTTGCCGAACCGCCGGAACTCTTTCTGGTCCTGCCGGTCGCCGTCCCAGAACTGATAGCCCTCCGCCTTGCGATCGATCGTGTACTCGACGCCGATCTCGTGCAGGAGGTCGACCTTGTCGGCCGACGACACCACTCCGACCGGTATCCCGCCCCCGTTCAGCACGTACTGACACGCGAATCCTCCGAGCCCTCCGGTCGCGCCCCAGATCAACACGACGTCGCCCTGCTTCATCTGCGCGCCGTTG
>DATBND010000061.1:0-1680 GCA_036554505.1 Actinomycetota bacterium
ACGGTCACCTCGTCGAGCGGGATCTCGAGGTGCTGATTGATCGACAGGACATCGGCCATTGGTCCGTTCATCATGCCCGGCCCGCCGCAGTTGCATCGTAAAGCGCCTGCGGCGGGTTAGAGTCGAGCAATGTCCGAGAACCTCGCTCTGAACCTCACGCGCACGGCTGCCGAGCACCCCGACGTGATCGCCTGCAAGCTCGACGACGCTGCCTTCAACTACGGGCTGCTCGACCAGGCAAGCGCTCGCGTCTCGTCGATGCTCAAGAGCAAGGGCATCGGCCCGGGCGACCGCGTCGGGATCATGCTCCCCAACGTCCCGTACTTCCCGGCCGTCTACTACGGCGCGCTGCGTGCCGGCACGGTCGTGGTGCCGATGAACGTCCTGCTCAAGGGGCGCGAGATCGGCTACTACCTCTCCGACTCCGGCGTGAAGATCCTCTTCGCCTGGCACGACTTCATCGACGCCGCCCAAGCGGGTGCCGACGAGGCCGGGGACGTGGAGGTCGTCCCCGTCAAGCCCGGAGAGATCGAGGGGCTGATCTTCGCGCACGAGCCCGACGACGACGTCGCCGAGCGAGACGGCGACGACACCGCTGTGATCCTCTACACGTCGGGCACGACCGGCAGGCCAAAGGGAGCCGAGCTCACGCACGCGAACCTCAGCAGGAACGTCGACTGCGCGGTCGAGCTGTTCGACCTCGGTGCCGGCGATGTCATCTTCGCCGGCCTGCCGCTGTTTCACTCCTTTGGGCAGACGTGCACGATGAACGCGGCGATCCGTCGTGGCGCCACGATCACGCTGCTGCCACGCTTCGATCCGGGCAAGGCGCTGGAGATCATGCAGCGCGACCAGTGCACGGTCTTCGAGGGCGTGCCGACGATGTACGGCGCGTTGCTCAACCATCCTGACTGCGCGGACTACGACCTCTCGGCCCTGCGCGTGTGCGCCTCCGGCGGAGCGTCCATGCCGGTCGAGGTCATGCGCGGCTTCGAGCAGACGTTCAACTGCAAGGTGCTCGAAGGCTACGGCCTGTCAGAGACCTCGCCGGTCGCGTCGTTCAACCATCCCGACCGCGAGCGCAAGCCCGGCTCGATCGGCACGCCGCTTGCCGGCGTACAGATGAAGCTCGCCGACGATGCGGGCGAGGAGGTCGCGCCGGGCGAGATCGGCGAGATCTTGATCAAGGGCCACAACGTCATGAAGGGCTACTGGAACAAGCCAGACGCGACCGCTGCGGCGATCAAGGACGGATGGTTCGCCACCGGAGACATGGCGAAGGTCGACGAGGACGGCTACTTCTTCATCGTCGACCGCAAGAAGGAGCTCATCATCCGCGGCGGCTACAACGTCTATCCGCGCGAGGTCGAAGAGGTTCTGTACGAGCACCCGGCGGTGCGCGAGGCCGCCGTGGTCGGGGTACCGCACGAAGAGCTCGGCGAGGAGGTCGGCGCGGCCGTCGCGCTGAAGGATGGCGCGGAGGTCGACACCGGCGATCTTCAGGGGTTCGTCAAGGAGCGCGTCGCGAGCTACAAGTACCCGCGCAGGATCTGGATCGTGGACGAGCTGCCGAAGGGGCCGACCGGCAAGATCCTCAAGCGGGAGATCGAGCTCCCCGCCGACGCCTAGCCTGCGGCGGGCCCCCTCCCGAGTCGCACCAGCGCCGCCTCGAGCGCGTCG
>DATBND010000116.1:0-31322 GCA_036554505.1 Actinomycetota bacterium
GCGATCGGTCGTTACGAACCGACCGAGTCGCGCAATGGCCTTGTCGCAGGAAGCCCCGATTGTCGCGAAGGCGGTTTCATCCGGCGAGGGGTTGGCTCCGTTCGTGCGCGGCGTCCCTTCGGAGGCCTTGCCAAGGGTTAAGCATGCTCCAGTTCTTCTGCAGCGACAGATTATGGCTATCTCAGACTTGCGAGTCGTGACCATTGGGGATCGAGGCTTCGTGTGGTCGAGACCGCGTGTCGAAGGTGCAGTGGATTGGCGTGAGGTTGACCCACCTGGCGACGGATTCGCGCCAGTGGAGGATGAATCGCTTGTCCGTCTTGCAGCAACTATTTGTCGGTGTCTTGGAATCACCCACTCCTCACAGGACTGGCTGGCAACCAAGTTCGGGCCCGTGTTCCTCGAAGCGAATCCGGGTGGGCAATGGCTATTTCTCTCGGGCGCGAGGGACTCGGTCGTACCAGCCATGGGTGACCATTTGTGTTCAGGGCGATGAGGGAAGGCCAAGGCTCTGCAAGCAGCGGCGGAGAAGGCGAGGGAAGGTGGCCCAAACCCGCCCGTCAATTCTGGTGGGATTTTCTCCCACGGACAAAGGCCCCGCCCAACTCTGGATTGGTGGCGCCGAAGTTCGAGGAGCCTGATTGGCTGACGGACGTCATCTGCAAGCAAGAAGAGACCTTGGACGTCGCACGCGGGGAGCACCACGAAGCACTAGCCCGGGCAAAAGGCGCTGAAGAAAAGGCCAATCGCTTGACGCAGATAACGTTGGCTCTCTTCGCGCTCGCCCTTGGATTGGCGGGATTTGAAATTTCATTCCTCAGGGACCGTGTAGACGTTTGGATTGCCGTTCTCCTGCTTGCCCCCTCGGCGGGAGCCATCTTCTGTCTAGTTGTCTCCGGAGTCCAGGCGTTGGAGATCGACAGGGTTGCTTTCTACTGGCCGCCCCTCGTGGCAGATGCAAGCGAGGCGCCAGACGTTCGCCGGGCGTACATAGAGGCTGAACTCAGGGCCAGCTTCTTGGCGGACTGGTCAGCGCGGAAGAAGGTGAAAGCGTTGTTGCAAGCACGCGCGTGGCTCTCTCGGGGACTGATCTGCCTATTTGTTGCTGCGCTAGTCGGACTCTGGATGCTTGCGGATCCCGTGAATGAGCGACGTCCAAAGCCAATCCCATCCTCTACCGCCGACGCGCTAACCAAGGGTTGACTCAAGTTAATGAATCGCGGACTGCCGATTTGGTCTCGCTATGCGCTTCGCATAGGCTTCCTCCCAGTTGAACCAAGGCGAGACGAGAGACGGAAGACGGCTCAGTGTGATCCGGGCTAAACAAGAGCGCCCCCCTCAGCAATTGCTCGAGAGGCTCCGCCGCCCGGTTGGATCAAGCGATGTGGATGACTGGCTGCGGGATTTCCGCGATTGGTACTTCGACGAGGATGAGCGCGTCTGGTTTGCAGATTGGCGAGGCTTTCATTTTCCGGCTTCAGAGATGTTTCAAGATGCGCGTTTTCTCGGGCGGGTGAACTTTAGAGACGCTGTGTTTCATGAGTCAGCCGTCTTCGAGTCGTGTCAATTTGGCCGGGATCGCGACGACCTCACAGATTTTCGAGAAGCCCGCTTCATGAAGGGGGCTCGATTCGACAGCTGCAACTTTGCTGGAGAAGCGAAATTTGACGACGCACGAGGTCATGACGCAGTTGCATTCACGGACTGCGAATTCGGTAGGGTGGCTTCGTTTATCGCGTCTCATTTCGAGAGCCGTGTGTCGTTCTCGGGAGTTGAGTTCGACTCCGCTAGCGCCTGGGGCTACGCGGAATTCTCAGATGAAGTGGAGTTCAGGGACTGCGAAATGGGTGAGATGTTTCTTAACGACGTCTCCTTTCCTAAGATGCTGATTTTCGATCAGACCCAGTTTGAGGAAGCAAACTTCTACGACTGCATCTTCGATGGCCCAGTCGTGTTGACCCGTTGCGGTGTTCGGCGCAACGCATCGTTCCTAGACTGCGAGTTCAGGGGACTTGCAAAGTTCGATCTAGGCGACTTCAACGACACTTACGTTCGAAGTCGTTTCCTTGACCACGCAATCTTTTGGGGTATGTGCCTCAAAGGTCATACGACATTCTCCCGAAGTCGAGTGGAGGGCGTCCTGGAGATTGTCGCTTGTGCAGTCGAAGGTAGCCTCGATCTTGATCTCGCCGTCGGCCCGGCAGGGCAAGTGACGATGAAGGAGGTCGGGAGACAGTTCGTTGAGAGGGTGGGCGGTCAAACCTATGAAGAACTGGTAAAGAAACCAAACTGGAATGTGCTCGATGGATCGGCGAGGGTCTACTTTGGGCCGATGCACTTGGATCGCGTCGAGCTTAGGGATTGCGACGTCTCCGAATATCGATTTCGAAACGCGGTGGGTATCGAGTCATTGGCCGTGTACGACGTGACGTGGCCTAGGAGAGGCGTGGCGTACAGGGTCGGCGACGAGCTCGACCTCGCGGAGCCTGGAAAGAAATCGAACGCAAGGCCCACGCCGGGAGAGGTCGAGCGGATATGCCGAGCATTCCGAAAGAACTTCGAGGACAAGAGGGATCGAGTAGGCGCGCACGGATGGTACGTGGCCGAGATGGAGGTCGGCCGGCGCTACGCCCCTAAACTTTCGCTAACCAGGCTGGCCAGAACCTTCTACAAGGCAACGGCAGAGTACGGGTTCTCGGCGATTCGACCGGCCGTCATCCTCGTGATCGCTGCGGCCGCCGCCCTCGCCCTTCTCTCGGTCGACGCGACCTCCATGTGTGTCGTAAGCGTCGAGAGTCCAAGCGTCTGCGCTGGGTGGGAGACCACGATGCGGGTGGTTCTCCTCGCCATTTTTCTTCAGGGTCCTCCGCCGGAAGCGCTTCTTGGCGGACTGATCGCGGAAGTGATTTGGATTACGCTTCGAGTGAGTGGCGCGGCGATGCTGATAGCAATCGCCGTCGCGTTCCGGAACCAGGTAGCGCGGTAGACGTACGTGTGTAGGAACGGGGTGTCGGTGCTCCCTTCGAAGGATAGCGATCCTGCGTGTCTAGCCCAGCACATACTGGGCAAGTGAGCGACAACGAACAGGCTCCTTACGAGGGGTTGGAGGACTACGCCCGGCTCGTCTTGAAGGTCGGCGCGAATCTGGCGCCCGGCCAGTACGTCGGGATAAGCGCGCCGCTGGCTCATGCGCCGTTCGTGCGCGTCGTCGCCGAGGAGGCGTACGCCGCGGGGGCGCGCTACGTCGACGTCTGGTACTGGGACGCATGGGTCAAGAAGAGCCGCGTCGCATACGCGCCCGAGGACACCCTGTCGTGGACGCCGCCGTGGCTTGACGAGCGTGCCCGCTTTCTGCGCGAGAACCGGGCGGCCAACATCTCCATCGCAGGTGACCCGGCCCCCGACCTGTTCAGCCGGCTCGATCAACGGCGCGTGGGGCTCGATCGCATGCCCGTTCTCGGGTCGATGCTCGAGAACGTGATGTCGGGCGAGGTGAACTGGACGATCGCGGCCTATCCGACCGAGGCGTGGGCGAGCCTCGTCTACGGGGATCCGGACGTCGAGCGGCTGTGGAAGGACATAACGACGTGCGTTCGCCTGGATCACGAGGATCCCGTCGCGGCGTGGAGCACGCACATCGACAATCTCGTGGCGCGCGCGACGCAGCTCAACGAGCGTCAGTTCGACGCCTTGCATTTCCGCGGACCCGGCACGGATCTGACGATCGGCCTGATGCCTCGTGCTCGCTGGATGACGGCGGGCATGCAGACGAATTGGGGGCGGCCCCACGTCCCGAACCTCCCGACCGAGGAGGTGTTCACCGCGCCCGATCGTCGCCGCACGACGGGCACGGTGCGTTCGACCCGGCCGCTGGCCCTCGCCGGCACGGTCGTGCGCGGGCTCGAGATGGAGTTCCGCGACGGGAAGATCACCGAGGTGCGGGCCGAGACCGGCGCGGAGGTCGTCCGGGGGCAGGTCACTACGGACGAAGGCGCCGCGATGCTCGGCGAGGTCGCGCTCGTCGACGGTGCCTCGCTCGTCGGACAGAGCGGACAGATCGTCTACAACACGCTGTTCGACGAGAACGCCACGTGTCACATCGCGTTCGGTTCCGGCATCGCGCAGGCCTTGTGGCACCAGGACGATCGCGAGGACCCGGGCCTCAACCACTCGAAGGTCCACACGGACTTCATGATCGGAGGCCCGGAGGTCGAGGTCGACGGACTCGCCGCCGACGGGGGCCGCGTGCCGATCCTGCGCGACGACGAATGGCAGCTCGCCTAAGCCCGCACTAGCTGCCTCGAACGCGGATAAATCGGAAACCCCCTTACTACGCGCGGTGCACCTTGCTAGCGAACGGCAGATGGAGGGCCGGCGGATTCATCAACGCGGGCCGCAACTACCGGGCGAGCATGGCGCCCGCCACGATCTCGTTCTCCAACGGCGGGACGCTCAAATGCTCGGGGGCTCAATCGAGACGAGTGTTCCTGTAGAAAGGCGCAAGGAAAGAGGCCCGGGGGCCATCGCCCCGGCCTCTTCGCGTTGGTCACCTTGTACAAAGCCTTGCGGTCGCGTGGTCCCCGCTCGCGACGCGCGCCCGGGGGACTGTGGCTAGCATCGAGGGCAGGCTGATCACGGGAGGCTCCCATGTACTCGAACGGCATGTTCATCGGCGGCCAGTGGTCCGAGGCGGCGTCGGGCGAGACCGACGAGATCCTCAACCCGGCGACCGAGGAGGTCGTCGGCAGCGTGCCCCGCGGAGCTGCGGCCGACGTGGATCGCGCAGTCGAGGCGGCTCGCCTCGCGTTCGAGGACGGTCGCTGGTCCGAGCTGGGCCCGGGTGAGCGCGGCGCGGTCCTGTGGAAGATGGGCGAGCTCGTCGAGGAACGCGCCGCCGAGCTGACGCGCCTCGAGATCGAATGCAGCGGCAAGACGATGAAGCTCGTCGCCGACGGAGACGTGCCGATGGCGGCCGATCAGCTGAAGTACTTCGGCGGCATCGCGCGCGCGTTGGGCGGGGCGGCGGCCGGCGAGTACCTGCCGGGCTACACGTCGTGGCTCAGACGCGAGCCCGTTGGAGTCGTCGCGCAGGTCACGCCGTGGAACTACCCGCTGATGATGGCGGTGTGGAAGATCGGGCCCGCGCTCGCGGCCGGCAACACGGTGGTCCTGAAGCCTGCGCCGTGGACACCGTTCACGACCCTCGAGCTCGCTCGGATCGCCCAGGACGCAGGCATGCCGGACGGCGTCTTCAACGTGGTGACCGGCCGGGGCCAAGAGGTCGGCCAGCCGCTCGTGTCGCATCCCGACGTCGACATGGTCTCTCTCACGGGTGATGTCGACACCGCGTCCAAGATCATGGCCGCGGCCGCCCCCACGATAAAGCGCCTCCACTTCGAGCTCGGGGGCAAGGCCCCCTTCATCGTGTACGACGACGCGGATCTCGAAGCTGCCGCGCAGGGCTGTGTCGTCGGGTCGTTCATCAACACCGGCCAGGACTGCACCGCCGCGACCCGCATCTACGTGCAACGGCCGGTATGGGACGAGCTCATCGCCCGCGTCTCGGACCTCACGGCGACGCTGCGCTTGGGCGACCCGATGGAGCGCACGACCGATATGGGGCCGTTGATCAACGCGCATCAGCGAGAGCGCGTAGAAGGGTTCGTCGAGCGGGCGCGCGAGCAAGGCGCCAAGGTCTTGATGGGTGGCGGGAGGCCCGAGCAGTTCGATCGCGGGTACTGGTTCGAGCCGACGCTGATCTCGGGAGCCGACCAGCAAGCCGAGATCGTGCAGCACGAGGTGTTCGGGCCCGCACCGACCTTCCTGCCGTTCGAGACCGAGGACGAGGTCCTCGCAAAGGCGAACGACGTGAAGTACGGACTCGCCGCCAGCGTATGGACGCGCGACTCGCACAAGTCGCTGCGAGCGGCCAAGGCGCTGCGGTTCGGGACCGTCTGGATCAACGACCACATCCCGCTCACGCCGGAGATGCCCCACGGCGGGTTCAAGCAGTCGGGCTTCGGCAAGGACATGTCGCTCGAGTCGCTCGAGGAATACACGGTCACCAAGCACGTGATGGCCGAGCTTTCGGGCGAGGCGCGCAAGGACTGGTACTACATCGTGCTGGGCGACGAATGAGCACGGCCAAGCCGTATCTCGTTGCCGGCGAGTGGAAGACCGGGTCGGAGACGGTCGAGGTGAAGAGCCCCTACGACCAAGAGCTTGTTGCGGAGGTGGCGCGGCCCACACCCGGCGACGTCGAGAACGCGGTAGCGGCTGCGGCCGCCGCCTTCGACGAGACGCGCAACCTCCCCATCCACGCGCGCGCCGGTGCCCTGGACCACATCTCGCGCCGGCTGCAGGAGCGCGCCGACGAAGTCGCCGAGCTCATCGCGCGCGAGGGCGGCAAGCCGCTCAAGTGGGCCAAGGCCGAGGCCGCGCGCGCGGTGTCGACGTTCCGCTGGGCGTCGGAGGAATGTCGCAGGGAAGGTGGCGAGCTGATGAGGCTCGACACGGAGGCATCGCTCGGCGCGCGCATGGGGATCGTCCGTCGCTTTCCGCTGGGCCCCGTGCTCGGCATCGCGCCATTCAACTTCCCGGTGAACCTCGTCGCGCACAAGATGGCACCGGCCCTCGCGGTCGGTGCTCCGATCGTGATCAAGCCGGCGACGAAGACGCCACTCGGCGCGCTGCTCCTCGGGGAGCTCTTCTCGGAGACGGACCTTCCGGCCGGGATGCTGTCGGTGCTTCCGATGGAGTCGGACGCAACGCAGAAGCTCGTGGAGGACGACCGCTTCGCAAAGATCTCCTTTACGGGGTCGTCCGAGGTCGGTTGGATGCTGAAGAAGATCGATCCCAAGAAGCACGTGACGCTCGAGCTCGGAGGCAACGCGGGCGCGATCGTGCATTCGGACGGCGACCTCGAGCGCGCCGCTGCGCGCGTCGCGTTCGGTGGTTACTACCAGGCAGGCCAATCGTGCATCTCGGTGCAGCGCGTCCTCGTGCAGGCGGACGTCGCCGACCGATTCAACGAGCTGCTGGTAGCCGAGGTCTCGAGGCTGAAGACCGGCGATCCGATGGACCCCGAGACCGACGTCGGCCCGCTCATCACGCACGGCGACCTCGAACGAGTTGCGGAGTGGGTCGACGAGGCGGTGCAGTCGGGGGCCGAGGTCCTGTGCGGCGGCAAGCGAGAGGACCCGTTCTACGCGCCCACCGTGCTTGCGCACACCACACCTCAGATGAAGGTGAGGTGCGAGGAGATCTTCGGGCCGGTGATAACGGTCTCGACCTACACCGACTTCGAGGATGCGATCGCCGAGGTCAACAACTCGAAGTACGGCCTGCAGGCCGGCGTGTTCACGTCCGACGTCGACCGGCTGATGCTCGCCCATCGCGACCTCCGGGTCGGCGGGATCATCGCGAACGACGTGTCCGCGTTTCGCGCCGACCAGATGCCCTACGGAGGCACCAAGGACTCGGGCTTCGGCCGCGAGGGCCTTCGCTATGCGATGGAAGAGATGACCGAGCCGCGCATCCTCGTGCTATCCGAGGTCCCCCTCTAGGCTGGAGCTCCGGTCAAACCGGTCGATCCGGCCTCGGATCGAACCGATATAGGTCCAGATAGACCGTTCCGTCAGCCGTGACCCCAGGGGGATAGGTGAGCCCAAGGCTCGAACGTGTCGTCCCCGCCGTCCTTGTAACGGCGCTCGTCGTCGCGGTCGCCGGGCTCGTTGCGCAGCTCCGCAGCGTCGGCGAGGCGTCGGCCGGACCGCGCCGGGCGACCGAGCGCTCGACTACCCCGACTCGTCCCTCTTCGGCGCGGCCCTCCCGGTCGGCGACGACGCTGGGGCCCACGACGACCTCGGAGCCGTCCCCGTCCCCGTCTCCGTCCGAGGACGACCCGGTCTTGGCGGCGCGCGCCGCCGAGCTGTGCGCGTTCGAGCCGGTCGTCGATCCCGAGCCGCTGGCTTCGGACCAGACATCCGTGCGCGCGCAGATCGAGGCGCTCGCCGGGCGCGTCGAGGAGCTGCGCGCGCTTCGCTTCCGGAGGGACGTGGCCCCGGTGTTCCAGGACGGCGATCGCATGGCGGCGCAGCTCGCGCGCCGCATCCTGCGTAGCTACGATCGCGCCACCGCAGACCGCGACGAACGGATCCTCGAGGCCCTCGGAGCCATCCCGCGCGGCACGAACCTCAGGCGGGTCGTCGCGGACGGGTTGGGAGGCGACGTGCTCGGCTACTACGTTCCGAAGACCGGGCGCTTGCTCGTGCAGAAGGACGCGGACGACGGGCTGGGAGCGGGGGAGAAGTTCGTCCTCGCTCACGAGCTCGAGCACGCACTGGCCGACCAACGCCTCGGCATTCCGCAGGACCGGTCGGTCGAGCCGGCCGAGGCCGACGCGGAGGCCGCGCGCCAGGCGCTGACCGAGGGCGACGCGACGATCACGATGCTTCAGTTCGCCACGACGTCGCTGTCGGACGAGGAGCGTCTGTCGCTCGCTACCGATCCGACACTCGAAGGCGAATCGTCGCTCGAGGACGCGCCGTACTTCGTCCGAAAGACGTTCGAGTTCCCCTACGACCGCGGCGCGGACTTCGTCTGCGCCTTGTACGACCGCGGGGGATGGGACGCGGTCGACCGCGCCTACGGCGACCCTCCGAGCTCCAGCGCGCAGGTGTTGTTCCCTCAGCACTATCTCGACCGCGTCGAGTCTGTCGATCCGCGCAATCCGCGGCCCCCGGCAGGCGGATGGATTCGTCAGCCGGTGCAGTCGGTAGGCGCGGCCGATCTCCTGTGGCTGTTCGAGGCGCCGGGCGGCGACAGGATCAAAACCCTCGACGACGCCGAGCGGCGCGTGCGCGGGTGGCGCGGCGGCGAGGTGCATCTCTTCACACGCGGGTCCAAATCCGCGATCGGTATGGACCTGATCGCGTCGGGCCGGTCGGGCCTCCTGTGCGATTCGGTCGACGCCTGGTACCGCGTGTCGTTCCCGGTCGAGCGGATCTTCAAGAAGCGGGGGCCGGAGCGTTTCGCCCTCGCGAGCAGGCGGCAAGCTGCCGTGTTGCGGTGCCGCGCAGGAGAGGTGCGCCTCGGCATCGGCCCGACGATCCCGGCGGCGCGGGCGGTCGCTCGATGAGCCTCGCCGTCCGGATCGTGCGCTACGTGTGGGCGGCACCGGCCTCGCTCCTGGGGCTCGCCCTCGCGCCGTTCTTCGACAGCCGGCGGGTCGACAACGGCATCCTCTTGTGCGAGGGCGCACGCTGGCCACGACGACTCGGCTGGCGCTTCAGTGCCATCACTTTCGGTCATGTCGTCCTCTCGACGATCGCGGCGGACGAGGACCTCATGGAGCACGAGACCGTCCACGTCGGCCAGTACGAGCGCTGGGGCGTGTTCCTTCTTCCGGCTTACCTCGTGGCGTCGCTGTGGGTGCGGTTGCGGGGCCGGCGCGCCTACTGGGACAACCCGTTCGAGAAGGCCGCCAGGCGGACGAGGTAGTCACCCGACGCGATGGCGCGTACGTCGCCGGCAATGGTCGTATGGGGGACCAGTGGCGACTAAGGCGAGCCGGAGGCGCGCGTGAGCTGGTTGATCGTCGGCGTCGGAGCCGTCGTGCTCCTCCTCGTCCTCACGTTTGCATCCACCCGGCGGCGCGACCTCGTCCGGCTGGACTTCTCCGGCGACGAGCTCACGATCACGCCGAAGGGCCTGAACAAATTGTGGGCGCTTCGGCGAACGCTGACCGTGCCGGTGTCCTCGATAACCTCGGCGAGGGTCCTGTCCGGCGCCCTGCGCGATCTGCCTCTGGGACTGCGCTTGCCCGGCACGGCGATCCCGGGCATCGTGCTCGCCGGGACCTATTTGAAGCGCGGCGAGCGTTCGCTCTATGTCCTTCGGGACGCGCGCGACATGGTCCTTCTGGAGCTAGAGGGTCAGAGGTTCCGTCGCGTCGGGTTCCAGATCGACGATCCGTATTCCGTAGTGAACGCGATCCGGGCGCGCATGGGCGAGGTCCCCCCGGAAGGCGCCTAGGGGTCGCGGCGATACCATCCGGTCATGGCCGTCGCGGAAGACACTCGGGACCTGCGCGCGCTCGCCGACGTCGACCCGGACTCGATCCTCGACCGGCTCAACGACACGATCGCCCGGCGCATGCCGAGCTATCGTGACCTGTACTTGCGCTGGGAGCGCCTCAACTGGCAGGTGGGGGAGCTCGACTTCTCTCGCGATCGTGAACACTGGCTGGCGCTGACAGACCAAGACAAGGAACGTCTGTTGTGGACGCTCGCGTCGTTCTACGTCGCCGAACAGCGCGTCGCGGCGACGCTCACGCCGTACGTGTCGGCCGCTCCACGCCTCGAGCAGAAGATCTTCCTGACGACCCAGTGTGTCGACGAGGCGCGCCATGCCGTCTTCTTCGACCGCTGGTTCCAGGAGGTGGTTGCCGCGGGCGACGGCGACCTCGCGCGGCGGTTGCGGTCGTCGCGGCAATGGGTGGGCCCCGGCTTCGCCCCGCTCTTCGACGAGTACCTGGAGGACGTGTCGTGCGCTCTGCGCGACGACCCCGACGACATCGGGCTGTTCGCCAAGGCGATCGCCGTGTACCACATCGTGATCGAAGGGGTCCTGGCGCTCACCGGTCAGAAGTTCATCCTTGCGTGGGCGCGCAACCATCAGCTCTTTCCGGGCTTCCGCGCCGGGTTCACCGCGGTGGCGCGCGATGAGTCGCGCCACGTGTCGTTCGGCGCGCGTGTGCTGCGCGATCTCCTGGACGAGGACCCGTCGCTCATCGAGCCGGTTCACGAGGGCATCAAGGAGACGCTTCGGCTGGGCACGAGGCTGTACCAACCTCCGGGCGGCGACGTCACGTACACGAGCGCATTCGGCTACTCGCTCGGCGACCTCTTCAACTACGGGGGCGTGCAGCTCGAGAAGAAGATGCGCGCGATCGGAGCGCCCATGCCCGAGGTCGACGTGTATCTGCCGCCGATGGACGCACCGTGGCCTCCGCCCGGCGGCGGCCTGATCCAGGTCGACGCGCGCCAGCGGATGTTCACCGGTCTGCTGCGGGGGATGGGTCGCGTCGCACCCGCATGGAGCCCGGGCTTCTCGATGATGATGTTGTACTTCGCGTTCGACGCGGCGACGGCAGAGGGCATCGACGCGGTGTTCGAGTTCCGGCTCTCGGGCCGCGGCGGAGGAGTGTTCACGGTGATCGTGCGCGACGGCGACTGCCGGATCCTTCTCGGGCGAGTGGCGGACAAGCCCGACGTCATCTACGACATGGAGGCGAGCACGTGGCTCGCGATGGCCCAGGGCCGCGCGACCGGCGACGAGGCAGTGCTGTTGGGCAAGCTGCGCATCCGCGGCGACGTCGAGCTGGGCCGGATGTTCAACGACCTGTTCCGCCCGCAGGGCAACGAGCCCATCCGCGCTGCGTCGCAACGACAAGGTGGGGAAGCCCCGGCCCGAACCCGCCTGGTCGACCGCGTCCTCCGTCGCACCCACGCCGCGTAGTCGGCTTATGCCTAAGCAACATCCCGATGCGATCGGGACATCCGATCCGTAATCACGCCGATTGGTCGCCAAGGTCAGGCTCGGAAAGCCGAATCATCGAGCCCATTTGCATGTCGGACAAACCTAGCCATCTGAGATACGCGGTCGCGCAGGTCGTGCATTTCTAGGTCTTCTATCGACAAGCGTTCAACGATGCTGTGCGCGAGCTTTACCTTGTCGACCGTACGTTCGGATTCAAGCTCGAGTGGGTCTCGCCACTTGTGACCTCGGTAGACCAGTGTCTCGGCGGGGTGCATAGTCGCCAAGACATCGCGAAGGACCACCACTGGAAGGTAATTCTCTATTGTTCGCCCATCCGTTATCCAAGAGAAACCGGGGTAACTCTCAAGCTCGAACTCGTTATGAACCCGCTCCTTTGTTGCATTGATTGGACTACGAGGATCTCGCTTGTCGCTGTCGATGAGAATTGCGATGTGACGGTTCAGGCGCCGGAGTGAGATGAACTCGATGACCTCGGGGTCCGTCGCTGTGAGGTGATTGAGCAGGCGACCGCCATAGAACATGATTGAGTAATGAATACCTTCAACTAATTCAGGGTCCAGAAGCGAGAGCCAATGTCGAAGGTAGATGCGGTCCGAGGGTCCCTCGACCCATATCGCGGCGTTGGCTTGAAGCAAGTCCGAGGGCCGGTAGCCGAGATCCGCGCAGATATCGGCAAGTTGCTGCGGTGTTCCAGCCGGTTTGAGTTTCGTCTGACCGTCCGCAAGCTGGACATGAAAGACTCTTGCATTCTCGAAATCCAGTAGATGAGCAGAGTGCGTGGCGATCAGGTATTGATTCGACGTTTCCGTAGTTAGATAACGGATCAGTTTCCGTTGGAGGAGGGGGTGGAGGTGCACCTCGGGTTCCTCCATACAGACTAGGTGATTCTCCAAAAGCGTTGCGGCAGTCGCCAGGATGACCACCTGATGCACGCCAGTCCCTAGGTTCTCCAACGGTAGGACGAGGTCACCTCGCCGGACATGAATCGTTTCTGCATCGTGCGGCACCTGCAGTTCTGCTGAGGGGTCATCGAGCACAGCTTGGAGAAAGCGATTAATCGCGGCGAAACGTCCGGCGTCTTCCTGCCGGCCTATGGTGGGGCGTTCAAGCCGTTGCAGCCCGCGTATCAGGCCCGCACCTGTGTATAGGAACGATTCGTTTCCCTGTGCGCTTTCGGGTCGTATTTGTCGAAAGGCTTCCACTATCTGGACGTTAGGCAGGGCTTCCAGGGGTGACAGCAGACCCAAGAGACGTCGCACGTTTTCTTCGGAATTTGAACTCGCTTGTCCCACGATCCTCAAGGCGAGACCGTGGAGCTCACTTGCTCTTGCGCGAAGCGATTGGGCAACATCCGCGCTGAGACTGGGATCAAGCTGCCACCGAGGGGGGTCGTCCGACGTCAGAACGAAACGCAACCAGACCAGGTTTTCTCCCTCGCGACGCAGAGCCGGGCTCCTGAAAAGATCGGCGAGACGGATTCGCCCCTGGGCGGACTGCCAGCCCTGATCGAGAGTCTCGATCTCCTCCTCGCCTACGCTCACGGCTAGCGAGAGGGTGATGTTGTATTCGGACCCGGCCGGCCGGTCGAGCGGGCCGGGGCTCGCCGGTCGCAACCGTACGAATTGGTGGGCAAACCGCAGGACGTTCGACTTGCCTGAATTGTTTTGGCCAGCAAGGAGGTTGACCTTGCCCAAGGGCCCGACGATCTGCTGCGTTCGAAAGCTGCGATATCCACCGATTCCAAAGCCCAACAACTCCGCCATGGTTGCGTCTTCCTCCCCACGATGAGCAGGTAATCGTACGCTCGGTTTTCAGACGCCCGACGGAGACTCCCGGCGCACTTTGCGCGCCTACCCCTGGCGCTGCTGCACCATCCAGATCGGGATCGTCACCAATCCCAGCGCGCATACCGCGCCGACGACGATGCCGGTGACGCCGGACGAGAAGAGCGAGCCGGCGAGGATCGCGAGGACCGACAGGAGCGCGCCGGCGGACGCGGTCATGAGGGTGGTCATGGCGCGCCGGGCCAGCGCGGGTCGGGTCGCAGGCGCGACGTCGGCGAGGCCAATCGATAGGTCGGCCGTCTCGTAGAGGACGAACAAACCGACCGCCACGAGCACCGAGTAGACGTCGAGGCCGAGATGCGACGCGTGCAGCGCGAGCGGGTAGTGGAGCCCGACGAGGGTCACGCCGACGAGCGCCAGCGCGCGGGCGCGCGACAAGGTCAACGCCAGCGCGAGGAAGACGACGCCGACGAACCCAATGGCCGTGATGCCCGAGAGCTCGGACGTGCGCACGACCGGATAGACGACGAGGGCTGCACCCAGCGTCACGGCAAGCGCGCTCAGCAGCGAGCGACGGCTCGGGCTCATGCGCCCCGCGCTCTCGGACGACGGCGCAGTTCCGGCACGCGCGCCAGCGCGGCCTCCAGCGGGCCGTGCTCCGGCCACTGCACTACCGGGATGCCCAGCCGCTCGAGATCGAGGTCCACCGCCGCGCGCTCCATCTTCCACACGCGCCACGCGAGGAGGCCCTCCGGCGTCGGGTTCGGCTCGATCCCGGTCTGTCGGAGGGTGTCGACGATCACCAGCGGGAAACCGCGCGCTTGGAGGTTGACCAGCGCCGTCACCGCTCGCTCGTCGAGGAGCGGCGAGAACGCGACGATCGTGCACAACGACGGCAGGATGCCGATCGGGAGGTAGTCGAGGTCCTTCCAGGCAAAGCTCCACGTCGCCTGAGTCCCGAGGAGGTAGTCGACGATCCGGTACGTGTGCGGCTGGCCCTGGCCGGCCGTGATCCAGCCGAGCGTCCCCCCGAAGTTGACGAGCCCGACCCGGTCCTTGTGCGTCAGGTAGTGGCGGGCCAGCGCGGCGGCGCCGCGCACCGCGAGATCGAGCGACGTCTCGCCGGGAGGGCCGACGTCACCGAAGGTGTCCAGGAACAGCACGATGTCGGAGTTGCGCTCCGGGTGGTACACGTTGATGTACAGCGCGTCACGACGGGACGTCACGCGCCAGTTGATCCGTTTCACGTCGTCGGTCGACGCGAACTCCCGCACGCTGGCGAACTCGATCCCTTCGCCCGCGGCGCGCGACACGTAGTTTCCGGCGAACACCTGCGTCCGTTGAGGAGGGACGCCGCGGCGCAGAGGCTCTGCCGGCGGGTAGACGCGCAGAGAGCCATCGACCGGGAACGTCGACTCGAACGACGAGTAACGGCCGGGGCCGTACGCGCGCACGACGACGGGGCCGATCTCGTAGGCGCCCCAGCGGCGCGCCCTGACCGTGAGCTTCGCCGACCACGGCTCGTCCGCCGAGAGGGTCACCGTCGTGTATTTCTCGCCGTCGACGACCTCGAGCCCGGCCGGCAGCACGACCCCGACGAGGGCCTCGCCGACCGGCGACTCCACCTCTACCCGCAGGGTCATGAACACGTCCTCGCCCTCGAGGCAGCGATCCGTCTCGAGGGACGTCGTTGCGCGCACCCTCGGATCGTCGACGGCAGCGAGTCCCCACACGAGCGCGACGACGAACGGCGCGGCCAGCACGATCGGCTCTACTCGGCCCATCAGCAACCCGGCGACCATGAGCACCGAGATCAGGAGGACCGATCCGGCCGCCTTCGGGCTGAGCGAGCGGGTCACGTTCGAGGCGCGGGCTCGATCGGCGGCGTCGGCACCTTGTCGAGCAACCCGCGCACCACGTCGTCACCGCTTATCCGCCGGACCCACAGCTCGGGCCTGAGCGTGAGGCGATGGCCGAGCGCGGCGACGGCAACCCGCTTGACGTCGTCGGGCGTCACGAAGTCGCGCTCCTTCATCACGGCGCGGCAACGCGCGAGCTTCAGCAACGCGAGTGCTCCGCGCGGGCTCGCGCCCACTTGGACCTCCGACGACTCGCGTGTGGCCGTCACGAGGTCGACGATGTAATAGCCGACGCTCTCGCCGACATAGACCTGTTCGATCCCTTGTTGCATCTCGAGCAGCTGCGGGCCGTCGACCACCTGCTGCAGCTTGACCTCGTCCTCGCGCCGTTCGATGCGCCGCTTGAGGATCTCCCATTCATCGTCGCGCTCGGGATAGCCGATGCCGATTCGCATCATGAAGCGGTCGAGCTGGGCCTCGGGCAACGGATAAGTGCCCTCGTATTCGATCGGGTTCTCCGTCGCGATGACGATGAACGGTGGGTCGAGCGGATACGTGACGCCCTCGGCGCTGACCTGGCCCTCTTGCATCGCCTCCAGCAGCGCGGCCTGCGTCTTCGGTGGCGCCCGGTTGATCTCGTCGCCGAGGAGCAGGTTGGTGAACACCGGGCCTTTTCGGAACTCGAACCTGGCGTTGCGTTGGTCGTAGATGGACGACCCGGTGATGTCGGCAGGCAGCAGGTCGGGCGTGAACTGCACGCGATTGAAGGCGATTCCTATCGCCTCGGAGAACGATCGCGCGACGAGCGTCTTCGCAAGCCCCGGGAAGTCCTCGAGCAATATGTGGCCGTCGGCGAGGATGCCCATCAGCACTAGCTCGAGCACGTCGCGCTTCCCGACGATCGCGTTCTCGACCTCGTCGAGGATCTCCTGGCTCCGGTCGTGGATGTCGCTCAGCGATGCCGCCATCTAGATCCTCTCGATCTCGTCGACCATGCGAGCGATCTCCGCGGTTCCTATCACGCGCTCACTTTCGGGAGGCTCCTTGGCGATGACGAGTTGCCACAGCTCGTCACCGACGTGCGCTCTGGCTTCCTCCGGACGGGGGTCGATCTCGACGCGATGCCGGTCGCGCAGCCTGTGCTCCGCCAGCCGTCGCAACATCGGGCGCACCCGGTAGTTGAAGTCTCCCGCCGAGTAGCGCCCCCAGCCGAGCCGGCGTTCGATCCTTTCCAGGTCTGCGGGCCGCTGGGGGGCGGGCGTGTGGACGGCGCGAACGCGGTCCCACGCGCTCGACCGGCGCGTGGTCATCCGGTAGGCGATGCCGGACATCTCGACGAGGACGAGCGCAAGCGTCGCCATGACACCGGCACCGACGATCACTGCGCGCTGTCCGGGCACGACGATGGCTACGGCCGCGGTCGCGACGGCGACGATCGCAGTCCATTTCCAGACTGGTGACACGCCTCTCACGCGTTACCTCGCAGTTGCGAGCGTGCGTCCACGAGCGCGCTCGTCGCCTGCGATCGCATCGCCTCGTCGACGTCGTGCGTGCTGAAGCGCGCTCGTTCGAACAGCGTCGTCAGGCGGGCCGCGCTGTCGGCGACGACCCGGCGCTCGACCAGGACGCGTTCGAGGAACTCGAGCGGAGCCTCCGACGGCCGGCGGGCGATTCCCGCGGTGCTCAACGCCGCTTCGAGACGCGCGTAGCACGCGATGACTGCCGCGCGCGGGTCGTGGATCGTGGCGAGGTCGTCGATGCCCGCGTCGACCCCGTCGAGGATCACCGTGGTCTCCGGATCGAACATCTCGCCGCGCACTCCGCGTTCCTTTCGGAGAATGGAGAGCATCAGCACCAGGATGCCGACGAGGACCAGTCCGAGCACGAGCGTCACGAGGACGCCGAACGCGGCGGATCTCGTAACGCGCTGCGCAGCCGGTGGCGGAGAAGGTGGACGTGCTGTCGGCTCGGCGGCCTCCCGGCCCCGTCTCTCCTCCTGTCCGAGGATCCCTGCGCGCTGCAAAGCCACGAGCGCGAGCACGACGAGGATCAACGTCGCGAACTGAGCCCACAGAGGCACGCGCGTCGGGCGCGTCACCTGACGCCCGATGACAACTTGCGTGAGGACCGTCAACGACGCGACCACGCTCAAGACGAGCAGCGGTACCAGCACCCACGCGGCGTATGAGGGGAGGCGCGGTGCGATGAGCCCGGACTCGCCGCGCTCGTCCAGAGCGAACCCACCCGAGGCTGCGGCCGCAACGATCACCAGCAGGATGGCGGCCAGGCCGCCCAGCGCCAGGCCGCGCGCCCGAAGCTCCGATCGGCTGAGAGCACGGCGACCGTCCTCCGGAGGTTCTAGCTCGTCAGGCGACATACCTTCGCCCCGCTGGCGCGCGCGAGGGCGCTCGGCTCGACCGCGAAGACCGCGTCCGGACGCCCGGCCGCGGCCCAGACGACGTCGTGGCGCAGCAGGTCCTCGTCCATCAGGACCGGCAGGTCGTTGGCGAGCCCTACGGGTGGAGTTGCTCCGATCGAGAACCCGGTCGCGCGCTTGGCCAGATCGGCGTCGGCGCGCGTGAGTCCGTCGACGCCCGCGGCCGATGCCGCGACCGTCACATCGACGCGGTTCGCGCCCGAGACCAGCAGGAGGATCGGCGAGAGCCCCGCCGTGAAGACCAGCGACTTGACTATCTGGGCGACGTCGCACCCGACCGCCCGGGCCGCGTCCGCTGCGGTCCTGGTCTCCTCCGGGAAGGTGACCGGCTCGACGGCGATGCCCCGCTCCCGGCCGGCTTCGACCACGCGGCGCACCTTGTCGTCGGCGACGTCGTCGGCGAGCGGCTCGGTGGGGGTCATCTACTACAAGAGTAGTACGAGGGGCCCGGGCCGGGCCGGGGACGTGACGCTTCGGGACGCGAAACGGCCCCCCGGGGCAATGGGGGGCCGTTCTCGAAGCGCCGCCCGGCGGTCGCGGGTCCGCTTGGGCAGCGGGGGGCTGGTCCTTAGGCGGCAGTCCTGCGGTAGGTCATCTGCCTGTAGATCCACAGAAGGAGCATGGCGACGATGATCGAGCCGATCCACTCGACGCCCTCGCTATTGCCGAACACCGCCCTCCACGCATAGCCGCCGACGATGGCTCCGACTATCCCGATGATGATCGTCCCGATGAAACCCACGGGGTCACGGCCGGGCATGAGCAGCCTGGCAACGACTCCGATGACCGCTCCGACGATGATCATGACGATGATGTCCACGAGCATTCCTCCCTTTCGATCGGGTGCCCTCCTCGAAGTACCCGATCCGGACATCGTCAAACGCTGCGTAACCGCCTGAATTCATAGAGTAACGGAGCGACGCGGGTACGTGCGCGTTACTCTTGAGCCCACGGGGAGGAGGGGGCATGGCGGACCCGGAGTCGTTGGTGGAGCTCGTGACGGCCTGGAGCCTCGCGTCGTCCGCAGGGTTATTCGTGGGCAGCGGGATCTTCGCCATCGTCGAGCACCGGAAGAGGGCCGATCTCGCTGACGAAGCGAGCGCCTTTGCGAAGAAAGCGTTCGACGACATCGCGTCGTACGGCTCGGCGAGCGGTCCCGGGGCCGACCCCCACCCCACGCCCGGGGCCGACCCCCCACCCGACGCGCGCGCCGGCTCCTCATCGCCGCGCCGTACCGCATACGACGCGGCGTGCCTGAAGGAGGTCCGCCTCGCAGCGGGAGATGTGATGGACGGCTGGGCGCGTGCCCTGGCGCGGCCCTCGATCAGTGACCGACTCCGAGGTTCTGCCCTCGTGGCGCTCGCCCTCGCAGCGGTCACTGCGATCGTCGGATTGGTCGTGCGGTGAGCGCCCTCGTCGTCGGCGTGCTTGCGACGGCCCTAGCCGCGGTCGTCACATATATCTTCAACGGTTTCCGCACGCGCCGCGAGGCTGCGGCCCGGGCCTTGATAGGGGCGCTGCGCGACGGGCAGCGAAGCTCCTTCCTCCTGGACCTCGACAACGACGATCACTCGCGCCTCATCCTCGAGCCGTTAGGCGCATGGCGGCGGCTCGTGCAGGCCCAGACGGGCGAACGTCTGACAGCCGAGCGCACGACGGAGAAGATCGATCAGCTCCTCGGCTGGAGGATGGACGAGCGTGAGTTCCGCATCGCATTCGCGATCATGGCACCGGCTCTCAGCGTCCGAAAGCTCGCGCGCGTCCTCCTCGCTCACCAGCGGCGGCTGGTCGCTGAAGGAGCAAGACATATCGAGTGGCAAGACCCCTACTTCCACGAGAGCACTCAGAGGCTGATCCAGGTCGTCGTGTCGATCAGGGTCGCGACGTGGTTCGTGCCGGTGCACGCGCTCCTACGGCGGGTCCCGGGCGTGGGGTCGATGCTCGTTCGTGACGAGGACATCCGCATGCTCGTCGCGGACTACTCGGAGCTGCGGCCGGTGTCTCCGTTCGGGGCAGGTCTCTCCGAGATAGCCGCGCCTCACTGACCGCCTAGGTTCTGGTCCCCCTGGTCCAGACGAAGCCGCGCGCGTTGATTGGGCCGAGGCCGTAGCGCACTTGGATCTCCGCAGAGGGCGCGGCCGAGCGCAACAGCTCGTGGTTCGATAGCTGGACGAATCTGTACGCGTACCCCCAGTCGCCCACGTCCACGAGGGCGTATCCGTGGGGGAAGTCGCGCGGGATGGCGACCTCGTGGACCGGGACGTCGCCAAATGGCGTGCCGGAAGCGTTGCGGTGCGTGTGACCGGCGAAGACTCCCCACACATTGGTCGAGTCACAGGTGGCATGCAGCCGGCCCGAATCCGCATCTCTCAATCCGAAGAAGATCGGCGGAAACCCGAGGAACGGCTGTGGCGGGTGGTGCAGGAAGACGAAGGTGGGCGGCGAGGCGGGTTCGGCGATCGTCGCGAGGATCTCGTGCTGGGGGTCGCTCAGCACGCCCCGGTGGACGGCCTCGGGGGGGCCTTGCGCAAGCCCGCCGGTCAGGAGGTCGAACGGCGGGTAGGGCGACATCGAGTGGTCGACGGAGTCGAGCACCGCGAATCGGAATCCCTTGTGTTGCACGATGGCGCCGTCGGGAGCGCGGCCGAAGTAGCGTCGGAAGAGCTCTCTCCCGGAGATGGTGCCGTCCTTCCGGGTGAGCACGTCGTGGTTCCCCATCATGGTCATGACCGGCATGTCGAGCCCGCCCAGCACGCGCGACGCGGCCTCCCATTCGGGCTCGCTCCCGGTGTCGGTGAGATCGCCCAGCTGGATCGTGAGCTCGGCTCCCGAGCCGTTGATGTCGGCGACGGCGGCCTCGGAGAACACATCCCGTTCGGGCCCGGACCCCATGTGGAGGTCGCCGAGGATGGCGAAGCGAAAGAGCACCGGTCCGGGGAGGACGGGCGTGGGGGTCTCGAGAGGCGAGAACGGAGGTGGCTCCGGGAGCTCGGCCGGCCCCGCCGGGCTCGGCTCCTCTGCACCGAGTGACGTCAGCTCCGCCCCGGCCTCGTCCAGGTACGGCGCCACGTAGGCGTCGACCCAGTCTCCCAGCCGCTTCAAAAAGAGAGGCCCGAGCGGGACGTCCGACGCAGTCCCGCCCGCGAGCTCGACAAGCCACGGTACGTAACGATCGGACAACGACTCGTCGGGACGCCTTCCCCTCCGACGCAGGGCGTCCTCGACGAGCTGTGCACGGCGGAGCGCGAAGGGCTCGGAACCACCGGCCCCGCGGTCGGTGCGTGACCAGATCCCGTACAGCGAGCTACGCGCTCGTTCGATCAACCATCCGGATCGCAGCAGGTCCGTGACCACGTCCGGGGCGAGGGGGGGACCCTGCGGTTCCCCGGGGCGACTACGTTCGGTGCTCACGGGCGGTCAGGATAAGTCCAGGAAAGCGGCGGTTCGTGCTTGCGCCCGGCACGGGGGCCGGGCGAGAATCCTGGTACTTTCCCGCACTTCCCCTGAGACGCCCGTGGGACGCGCGCGCCCGGCCGCCAGACGACAAAGGGGGAGTCACCGTGAGCATCGCTCACCGAGTCACCGAGATTCAGAGGACCACCGACTGGGACCGGTACTTCCTCAACATCGCGCGCGAGACCGCGACTCGATCCAATTGCATCCGCCGCCAGCACGGGTCGGTCATCGTCCGGAAGCGAAGGATCTGCTCGACCGGCTACAACGGCCCGCCCTCCGGACACGCACACTGCGACGACGGAGCCTGCCCCCGCGCCCAAGCCGACACGCCGAGCGGATGGGGCCACGACAACTGCATCGCGATACATGCGGAGGCCAATGCGATCCTGTACTCGTCGCCCGAGGAGAGAGAAGGGGCGTCCATCTACATCACCGGCGTGCCGTGCTTCACGTGCGCGAAGCTCATCGCGAACTCGGGGATCGCCGAGGTCGTGGCGACCGGCGAGCCTTACGAGGGCTGGGACCGAGTGCGCGAGTTCTTGCTCGATTGCGAGGTGCGCGTCCGCCTCATCAACTAGAAGAGCCGGGGCTGGGCGAAACCCGGCTTGCGCGCAGACATGAGCGCGGCCAGGCGTTCGTGTCGCATATCGACCTTCGGGAGGCCCGCACGCTCGAGCTCGCGGGCGACGTCCTCCGCCGGTCGCAGCAGCGTCGGCAACGATTCGCGTCGGCCGGCGGGCAACATGCGTCCGATCGGGGCGAGCAAGACCGAGACGAACAGCGTGCCGCCGGGCGCGAGGACCCGGACCAGCTCGGTCGCGACAGGCCTGAGCCCCGGGATCACCTGCAGGCCGTTCGAGCAGAGCACCGCCGCGAACGCGCCGTCGGGAAAGGGAAGGCGGTGCGCGTCGGCGCACACCGTCACGAGGTTCTCGAGCCCTGCATCGCGTGCAACACGGGCGGACTCCCGGACCATTCCCTCGGCGATGTCGACACCGACGACGAGCCCGTCGTGAGCCTCGGCAACGCGCGTCGTGAAGTACGCGGTGCCGACCGGCATGTCGAGGATCGGCCCACCGTTAGCCGCGGCGACCGCGGCGCGGCCCTGCTCGAACACGAGCTCGTTGAGGTTGCCGCCGAACAGCCGGAAGCCGCCGTGAACGATTAGCGGGTTGTAGAGGCGGTCGGCGAGAAACGAGTACGTCCCGGCTATGGCGCGCTGCGCGCGGCCCTCGCGCTCGCCCGTCACGGCGGTTCGGGTGCCTCTAGATCCTCGAACCGGCAATCCTCCGGAGCCTTGTCGGAGCTCAAGCCTTTGAACGACGGCGCGCGGAGCTTGCCGGCCGACGTCAGCTCGCGGAACTCCACGCTCGCGACGAGCTCCGGCCGCACCCACCGCGCGTCGCGGATGGGCTTCCCGAACCGGCCGGACGTCAGCTTCCGCGGGTCGTCGACGAACGGCATCTCGGGAACCTCCAGCTCCTTCAGTTGCGGCACGAGGTCGTCCAGCGTCCTGTCGCTGAAGCCCGTTCCCACCAGGCCGACGAAGCGAAGCCCGCGGTCGTCGTACGCGCCGACGATCAATGCGCCGAAGCTCGACGATCGTGCGCCCTCTCCCGCCGACCATCCGGCGACGACGACATCCGCGTCGTAGATCGTCTTGATCTTCAGCCAGTCCCGGCTCCGCTTCCCCGGCGTATAGGGGCACGACGCTCTCTTGGCGACGATGCCCTCGAGGTTTTGGGCGCGGGCGGCCTCGAACAGGGCCGTGCCCTCGCCCCGCACCGAGGTCGACACCTGCACGCACTCGTTGGGGATGACGAGGTCCGAGAGGATCTCCTTGCGCTCCTCGAGGGGCCGGGAGAGCAGCGACTTGCCGTCCAGATAGAGCAGGTCGAACGCGACGAACAACACCGGCATCGACTTGGCCGCGCGCGCGATCTCGTGCGGGTTTTGCAGGTTCATGCGGGATTGCAGCTTCTCGAAGCTCGGCCGTCCGTTCGCCAGCGTGACGATCTCTCCGTCGAGGATGGCGTCGATGCACACGAGTCGCTCGTGGATCCTGCCGAGCTCGGGATAGGTAGCCGTTATGTCCCGGCTGTTGCGCGAGACCAGCATGGTCTCGTCCGCGCAGGTTGCCAAGCACCGGACGCCGTCCCACTTCGGCTCGAACAGCCAGGCGTCGTCATCGAACGGATCGGACGCCATCGTCGCGAGCATCGGCTGCAGAGGGGGGAGCGGGTCGGGGTCGTCGCGCTCGAGCTTGCGTAGGCGGACGAGCCAGTTGTCCCCGTCCTCGCCCTTCTTCGGCGTCGTCTTGAAGAGGTGCCACACGCCTTGCAAGCGAGCGCCCATGAGCCGGAACGTGACCTTGCCTGGCTCCTGCTCCAGCACTTCGTAGTTCCCGCGGTCGAAGATCCGGACCTCGCCGGCCCCGTAGTTGCCCGCCGGGATGGTTCCCGAGAACGACCCGTAGTCGAACGGGTGGTCCTCGACGTGCACCGCAAGGTTGGGCTTCCCCGGCCTCAACGGCAGGTTCTTCGGCACGGCCCACGACACGAGCACCGGAGTGTCCCCGTTCATCATCTCGAGACGGAGGTCGAAGTGCAGCCGGCGCGCGTGGTGCTGATGGATGACGAACGTCTTTCCCGGCTGAGCCGTTCCCGGATCGACGTCGCCCTCCACTGCCGGGGGTGGCTCGGGCGTCTCGTCGAAGGATCGCTTGTCGGAATACGTCTTGCCCTTGGGCATGGCCTCAGCGCGCGGCGACGAGGAGCTCGCGGCGCGAAGTAGCGGCCGCGCGCGGCGGTTGGAACGGCGCTTTGATCACGAGCTCGACGTTGCGGTCCTCGATCCGTCCCGCCCCGATGCTCTCGAACCCGTAGTGGTAGTCGTTGGCGGCGAGCTCGCGCGATACCGACGCCAGATAGAGGACCGGATCCTTGGTCGGGCTCGGCACGGCCGGCGCGGCGTGGTCGATCATCGTGCAGTAGATCGACAGCGTGTCGTTGCGGTTGTCGACGACGTCGATCAGCCGCGTCTGACAATTCCAATCGATGTGCGCGGCGGTGCCGATGTCCCAGAACCCCTGCGTCTTCCCGGCCGGGTCGGTGCGCGGCTCGACGATGTTGTTGTGTGTGTGCCCGTTCACCCACGCGATGACGTTGGGGAAGCGGTGCACGAGGGCGGCGACCTCGTCCGCGAGATGGCGCGGCTGGTCGTTCACACCCTCTTGCTGAGGGTCCTCGACGTCGCTGGCCTCGTTGTTCAGCGAACGCAGGCCGTGGTGCGAGAAGAGAATGACGTAACGGTTGGGGTTCTTCGAGGTCTGCTCGTTGCCCTCGGTGTCGAAGTAGCGCGCCGACACCTCTGTCAGTCGTTCCTCGAGCCACTTGAACTGACGGTCGCCGATGCTGCCGGAGTCCAGGCCCCCCGGATTGACGGTGTCGAGCCCGATCATGCGGAACAACGGGAACTTGTCCGTGTGCCACCAGCAATCGAGCGTGCCGTCGTCTCTGGGAAGGTTCGCGTCGGTGAAGCCGTGTCCCTTCGGGAAGCCGGTCGTCTTGAACATCTCGGCGATGTAGGCCTCGCGGGTGATGATCGAGCGCTTCGGGTCGGCCGTTACCGGATTGGCGGGGGCCACGGCGAACGCCGCGGGGTTGGCGAGCAACGTGCTGAGCTGATCGCACGGGTTGACGCCCGGAGGTGGCCCGGTCACCTTGGTCGATCCCGTCGCGGCGCGCTCGAACGCGTCGTTGCGCGGGGCGTTGCCCTGCATGAGCCCGTCGTGATTGCCGAACGTCTGGAACCACGGCATGCCGATCCCCGTCGCGTCGAATGGCTTGGTCGCGGCGTCCAGAAGGCCGGGGTACTCCGGGAAGCCGTACTGCTCCTTGTACTTGTCCGAGACGCCCTCGTCCGGGTGCCAGTACTCGGCGTCGCCCCAATCGGCTGCCATTACCCCCTCGTACTCGGGGCTCCCCGACCCCGGGGTGACCTTCTTTCCCCCATCCATCGTGTCGATGAACCACCGAAGCTCGTTGAATTGCTCGTTGTCGATGTTGTCGCCGGTGCACACGGCGAACTTGATGCGCTTTCCCGTCAACGGGCTGCGCCGGACGACGCGGACCTGACGGATCATCGCCTCGAGCACTTGGACCGTCAGCGCTTCTTGGGGCCGGTACGCCGACGTGAACGGAGCGCTCGAGCATTCCTTGTCGTCGTAGCGATCGAGGAACTCGACCCGCGCCGGCGACTCCGCGTCCACGATGTGGATGTCGGTGAAGTGCACGAAGCTCAGCAGCGCACGGCGTCCCTTGCCGAGATCACGCTCGGCCCGGCCCGGCCGCTTGCCGAGATCGGTCCGGCGGATCCACGGCTCGCCCGGGCCCTCCTTCAGCCGGTAGTACTTGAAGCCGCTCGAGCCCTCGTTGAGGACGGAGCCGCGCACCAAGGTGCGCGCAAGCGTCGTCAGGTCGCGCGGCGCGGCATAGGCGGAGTCGATCCAGTCCGGCCACCACGCGGGAAGAAGGGCGGCTCCGGCGCCAGCTGCGCCCGCAGCCTTGAGGAAGTCACGCCGGGATAGACCCATGACTGGAGGTTCTATCACCGAGGGCGATGTCCTCCGGACGCCGCGCGGGGCCGGCTCGGCGGGCAAGGGACACCGCGCGAAGTCCGCACAGCGCGGGGCCGGCTCGGCGGGACCGCTAAGTAAAAAGGGGGCCGGCCCGAAGGCCGGCCCCCGAGTTCGGAGCTGTGAAACTAGGTTCGGTTCTTAGGAACCGCCGTCGCTGCTGGCGGTGTTCTCGATGACCGAAGCCTTGGTGTGCTCGACGATGAGCGTGCGCTTGCCGACGAACGCCTTCGAGCAGGTCTGGGTGAACGAGGACTCGCCACCCTCGGCGAGAGCGTCACAGTCGGTGCCGTCCGCGTCGGTGTAGGCGGCGTGAACCAGGACCTCGATGACGTTGTTGCCGTTCGTCGGGCTGTCGTACGCGGTTCCGACGTTCGTCGCGAGCCACTGGAACGCGGTCGCGGTGCGGTTCCTGTTGTAGTCCGCGATCTCGTCCTGGCCGTCAGCGGCGTCCTCGTCGTCCGTCACGCGACGACCCCGACCCTCGTTGCAGAACACGACGGTGCCGTCGTCGCCGCCGTTGCCGTTCGGGTCACCCGCAACCGGGACACGCTTGCCGTCGATCGTCACCCACATCTCGACCTTGCCCTCGACGTTCGCCTCGGAGACCGCGTCGCCCGATCCGTCGGTCGCGCCCGTGATGAGCTGCGTGACGATGGCGCACTCCGACGACAGGTTGATGATGAAGTCAGCAGGGCTCGATACCCGCAGCTCCTCGCGAAGCACGACGTCGTTCGCGCCCGGCTCGAGCACGTCCACTACGTTTCCGATCGCGGCCGTCTTGTTGGCCGGCATCGGGTTCTGCGCCTGTGCAGCGGGTCCCGCGAGGACCGCGACTGCAAGGGCTGCAGCGCCAAAAGCGGCGAGCTTCTTGAAGTGATCCCTCAACTGCCCCTCCTTCAGTTTGATAGGGACGGCCCACCCGTCCCTTCCGTCGGGTGCTGTTTCGAGGCGAAATGCCCGATTCCCTTCCTAAAAACTGAAGAAATTTGTATTTATCTGGAACTTCCTGGACCCGGGGTGCCGCCACTGACGCTGCGCTGTCACCCGGCTTCGGATAGCCACCGGGCCAGCCCGATTCCGCCGTAGGGGCTCGCCGTCGGGAGCCCCGTCTCGTGCTTCGAGAACGCGTACACCGGGCGGGTCTTCGCCTCGCTCGTGAGGAGCTCGAGCCACGCCGTCCTGGCGTCGTCCGAGTACTCCGCAGAGCGGAGCCGCACGTAGCCGATCGGGCCCGGCGGGAGGTCGCCCGGGCACTCGCCGGCGGTCTCGGACACGCACACGGTTCCTCCGGCCGTGGCCACGCGTGCACAGATCGAATCGTCGTCCCACGAGTCGTCGCGGAACTCCACCGCGAAGGGCACGCGCCGGGGGATCGCGTCGAGCAACGCGTCCAGGCCGTCGTCATCGCGCTTTCGAAACGCGGGGAGCTGATACAGCACCGCGCCGAGTCGATGTCCCAGCGGGCCGAGCGCGTCGTCGATCACCTTCAGCAGCTCGCGTCGATGGGCGTCGGGCACGAGGGACTTCACGTACGTGATCCCTCGATAGGCCTTTGCGGTGAAGCGGAAGTCGTCGGGCCCGACCGCGGCCCACTTGCGCACCGCATCCTCTTTCGGGACACGATAGAAGCTCGAGTTGATCTCGCACGCGGTCAGCTCGTGGGTGTAATGGTCGAGCCAGCGAGTCTGCGGAAGGCCGTCCGGATAGAAGTCCGGCTTCCACTCCTTGTAGGCCCAGCCCGAGGTCCCGACGTGGAGGCTCATCGTCCCTTGATCATCCGCGCCTTGCGGGGCTGCGCGTCGAGCTCGTTTATCGCGGCGTCGATCGACTGCGGCGGTCCCTCAGCCACCGGAAGGAAGGGATCGCCGACCTCCGCGATGCGCTCGAAGATCGTCTCCATGTCGTACTGCTTGGGGTGGATCTCGTCGAGCTCGTCCCATTCGAACGGCGTCGATACGGTGCCGCCGGGCTCGGGCCGGACCGAGTAGGCCGCGGCGATGTTGGCGCCCTCCCGGTTCATGTTCACGTCGAGGAACACCTTGGCCCCTCGTTTGGAGACCTCCCATTCGACCGTGGTGGTGTCCGGGTCGGCTGCGTGCACGAGATCCGACACCGCGCCGACGAAGCCGCGCACCATGTCGTAGTTCACCGTTCCGTCCAGCGGGACCATGATCTGCATGCCCGTCGCGCCGGACGTCTTCGGATAGCTGCGGAGCCCCAGCCGGTCGAGCACGAGCTTCACCAGTGACGCCACGTGCCGGACGTCGTCGAACGTCGCGGCCCCCATCGGGTCGAGGTCGAAGAACGCATAGCTCGGATGGCTCTGGTGGGTCCCGCGCGCGTGCAGCGGATGGAACTCGATGCATCCCAGGTTGGCGAGCCATAGCATGTCGGCGACGTCGCACACCGACATGTAATTGATGATCTTGTTCTCTCCCTCCGATCGCACCGGGATCGTCGGGATCCATTCGGGCTTGTAGACCGGAGCGTTCTTCTCGTAGAAGAAGTCGCCATTCACGCCCTCGGGCATCCGTTTGAGCGTGAGCGGCCGCTCCAGAAGATGGACCAGCATGGTCGGCGAGATGTTGAAGTAATAGGTGAGGAGATCGCCCTTGGTGTACCCCTCCTCGGGCCAGTAGACCTTCGTGAGGTTCGACAGTCGTAGCTCCTTATCCCCGGCGCGCGCTACCCAGTGATTGCCCTTGCGCACCGCGGGAAGCTCGAGCGGGAACTCGAGAGTCGTCACCGGTGTCATCGTGAAAACATAACCACGCGCGACTCGACTCCCGACGCGAAGAGGGAGCCCGTGTGGGGCTCCCTCGAAGCGCGTGAGCTAGAGAGTTACAGGGCGGTGTCGTCTCCCGTGCCGAGTCCCTCGTCGGCGGTGTCGAGCGGCACCTCCGGCGTCGCCGCACCGGGCTGAGGAGCCGGCGCGAGGCGTTCCATGCCGGTCACGCTCTCGTAGATGAACGCGGCGGCGGTGCCACCGATTAGTGGTCCGAGCGCGTAGACGCTGAGATCACCCCACGGGATGTTGCCGACGTCGTAGCGCAACGACGCGACGAGGGGGCCGAGGCTCCGTGCGAAGTTCGCCGATCCGCCGGTTGCGAATCCGGTGATGAGGATCCCGGCGCCGAGAGCGAGCCCGATGATCAAGCCCGACCACCCCTTGGGAGCGCGCGGGTCGACCGCCACGGCCATGATCGCAAGGACCAAGATGAATGCGATGAAGGCCTCCGCGGCGAGCGCTTGCCAGAAGCTCGTCGTCGCACCGTTATAGGAGGTTGCGCCGAACAAGATGTCGGTGTTCTGGAAACTGGCGCCGTCTTGACCGTAGACCACCGCGATCAGGAACGCGCCGGCGATGCCTCCTACGACTTGCGCTATCCAGTACAGAGGTACGTCGGTCCACTTGAACCGGCGCACCGCCGCGAGGCTGAACGTCACCGCGGGGTTGAAGTGACCGCCCGACACTCCGCCGAGCGCGTACACGAGCACGGTGAGGATGAAAGCGAACGCAAACGCCACGCCGAGCACGTCGCCGAGGCTTGCCCCGGAGGTGCCGAGCAGCGTCCCGAACACCTGGTTGTTCGCCTCGGCAGTGGGTGACTCACCGAACACCGTCGAGAGCCCCGCGAGGCGACGGAGGGGGCCGAGCGCCAGGACCGTCGCAGTTCCCGCTCCGACCGCCACGAGCAAGGTCGTCCCGACGAACTCGGAGACCAGCCGCCGCAGTAGCGGTGCCTCCTCCGGAACCGCCAGCAACCCGTGATCGCTCACTACGTCACTCTGCATCGCCCCTCCTTCCCGGCCCGCCCACGATCCGGCGCCGCCGGAGACCTCGTTGTCGTTGATCGCCGTCGGTGCAGTTCACCACATTTTGCGACGCCGCGATCGTCAAGACGATCGCGGGGGGTATTTGCGACGCCGCGATCGTCAAGACGATCGCGGGGGTATTTGCGACGCCGCGATCGCCCGAGACGATCGCGGGGGTATCTCGGCGCGGGGTATCGCGGCGCCGTCTAACCGCGGCTACCCGTCCTCGCCCGGCTGGCTCTCCGCCTTGGCCCTGATCTCGTCGAGGATCGGGGCGTTCTGCAGGGTCGTGACGTCTCCGAGCTCCCGCCCCTCAGCGACGTCTCGCAACAGGCGGCGCATGATCTTCCCCGACCGCGTCTTCGGCAGGTCGTCCGTGAACACGATGGATTGCGGCCGCGCGATCTTGCCGATCACCTTGGCCACGTGCTCTCGGAGCTCCTTCATCATCGCCTCGTCGCCCTCGTGGCCGGCGCGCGGCGTGACGAACGCCACGATGGTCTCACCCTCGCGCGGATGCTTCCGGCCGACGACGGCCGCCTCCGCGACCCCGCTGTGGTCGACGAGGGCGGACTCCACCTCGTAGGTAGAGATCCGGTGACCGGCGACGTTCATCACGTCGTCCACGCGCCCGAGCAGCCAGAAGTAGCCGTCGTCGTCGAGCTTGCAGCCGTCTCCTGGGAAGTACGTGTCGTCGCCGTACTTGGAGAAGTACGTCTCGCGGTAGCGCTCGTCGTCGCCGAAGATCGTCCTCATCATGGACGGCACCGGCCGGGTCAACACGAGATAGCCGCCTCCGCCGCGCTCGACCTTGTTGCCCTTCTCGTCCCACACCTCCGCGAACACTCCCGGATACGGCTTGGTGGCCGAGCCCGGCTTGAGGGTCGTGAGCCCGGGCAGGGGCGTGATGCATATCGCTCCGGTCTCGGTCTGCCACCACGTGTCGACGACGGGCACGCGTCCTCCGCCGATGAACTCCTGGTACCAGATCCATGCCTCGGGATTGATCGGCTCACCGACGCTGCCCAGCAGACGCAGCGACGAGAGATCGTGCTTGCCCGGGTACTCGGTGCCCCACTTCATGAAGGTACGGATGGCCGTCGGCGCGCAATAGAGGATCGTGGCCCGGTACTCCTCGATGATCGACCACCACCGATCCTTGTCCGGATAGTCCGGCGCGCCCTCGTAGAGGATCGACGTGCAGCCGTTCGCAAGGGGGCCGTAGACGATGTAGCTGTGGCCGGTCACCCATCCGATGTCAGCCGCGCACCAGTACACGTCGGTCTCGGGATGGATGTCGAAGATGAGCCGGTGCGTCGACGACACTCCCGTCAGGTACCCCCCCGTGGTGTGGACGATCCCCTTGGGCTTCCCCGTTGTCCCGGACGTGTAGAGGATGTAGAGCATGTCCTCGGAGTCCATGGGCTCGGCGGGGCAGTCCGGTGAGGCGGCCGCTACGACGTCCGCGTAGACGAGGTCGCGGCCCTCCTTCATGGGCACGTCCTCGTTCGTTCGTCTCACCACGATGACCTTCTCGATCGAGGGCGTGCCCTCCAGCGCCTCGTCGGCGTTCGCCTTCAAGGGCACGACGTCGCCGCGCCGGTAACCGCCGTCCGCGGTGATAAGCACTTTGCACTCGGCGTCGTTGATCCGGTCGCGTAGCGACTCGGCCGAGAAGCCCCCGAAGACCACCGAGTGGGGCGCGCCGATGCGCGCACACGCGAGCATCGCGGCCGGGAGCTCGGGCACCATGGGCATGTAGATCGCGA
>DATBND010000150.1:0-1718 GCA_036554505.1 Actinomycetota bacterium
GCCGAACGTGGTCGTGAGCGTGGACGTGAACGAGTCCATGTCCAGCGGCTCGTCGTTGATCTGCGCGACGAGAAGGGCCTGCAGCAACAACGCGATTGCGCTCGCTGCGACCGCCGCGATCAACGCCGCCTGGACAAACCCCTCGAGGCGGTTGGCGATCCGCTTGCGGCCGCGCGCCCAGGCACCGGCACTCAAGCCCGCGAACGACGGTCGCAAGACCAGCAGGGCGATCGGGACGAGACCGAACAAGAACGCGTTTGCGGCAAAGCCCGTGAACCTGGCGAGCGCGTACGCGACCGAGCGAAGGTCCTCGAGGACTCCCATCAGCCGGCGCAGCCCCTCACTAGGGAAGACCCCGTGAGATACCTTCTTTTTCGTAGGCTATTTCGTAGCGCGCCCCGCTGGGAGTCCTCATTGACGTCAGCCCAACTTATCTTGGTTTCGGTGACATCGGCCCTCGTGGCGGTATTCACGATGCTCCTCGTCGCGAGCATCCGGCGGGCACGGTCACGAGACGACACCGACGAGCAATGAATGCGCGCGTCGCTCGCGGCGTGCTCGTACTCTGCGCAGCGGCCATCCACCTCGGCCTCCACGGCGCTGCGTGGGCGGCGGTTCGCTCACAACCGGCAGCCGGCAGCGTCCAGACCACGGTGCCGGAGCGCGTGACGATTGCGTTCCCCGATCCGCAAGCGCGCTCCGCGCGCATCGAGGTCACCGATCCGTGCGGGGGGCGAGCCGACGCGGGCGCGACGTCGGTCGACGGAGAACGGGTCAGCATCGACATCGACGGCACCGCGTCGGGTCGCTACATCGTCCGCTATGCCGGCGTGTCGTCGGTGGACGGGAGCCCGACGCGCGGCACGTTCTCGTTTCGCGTCCAGGGAGTCGAGGGGTGTGCCGCGGCAGACCGGCCGCGCGAGGGGCGTGAGGGCCGGGGGATATGGGATCTCCCCAAAGCCGACTTCGCGGTCGCGCTCGGGATCGCGGCGTTGATCGGGGCGCTCGGCGGGCTCGTGTACGCGGCCATCCTCGGCCCGAAGGCCTAGAGCGGAGCTCCGGGAAGCTAGAGGTCTAGCTCCGAAAGCCCTCTGCCGCCTCTTCGACGGTCGGGGCGATCGATACGCCCTCACCGAAGCCGGTGATCGTGAAGAGCTTGAGGTGTTGCTCGCGGGTGCACGCGATGGCCAGGTCACCGCCGGCCTCCCGCAGCCGCCGGACGCCACCCATGAGGGCCCCGAGGCCCGACGAGTCCATGAACGGGACGGCGTCGAGCTCCACGACGACCTTGGGGGCGTCGTCCTCGACCATCGTGCCGAGCGCGTCCCGAAGCGAGCCGACCGTGTAAACGTCCAGGTCACCGGTCGGTTTCAGCACCCGGTAGCCGTGTCCCTGGGTCATGTCGATCTCTATCTTCTGCTGTGCCACTGAGCCTCTCCCGCTCCTTCCGCCGCCGCATCCTCCTGGGGGACGCCCAGGAATTCGATGACAAGCATCGTGAGGTCGTCATCGAGCTTACCGGCTGCGAAGCGCTCGACCTCCCGCACCACCTCGTCGCCGACCGCCTCGGGCTGGAGCGTGCTCATACGGCTGAGGGTCTCTCCGAAGCGATGCTCGCCGAATACCTCGCCGTCCGGCGACTTCGCCTCGAGGAACCCGTCGGTGTAGAGCAGCAGCCGGTCGCCGGGCCTGAGGTGCACGACGGTCTCGGCGAGGCC
>DATBND010000068.1:0-9548 GCA_036554505.1 Actinomycetota bacterium
CGCGTCGCGGCCGGGATCGATTCGATGGTCGTCGGCGAGTCCGAGATCCTCGGACAAGTACGGCGCTCGTTTCAGACCGCGGCCGACGAGGCCATGGTGCAGCGCGTTCTGGGCGCGGCGTTTCGGAAAGCGTTGCGCGTCGGCAAGCGCGTGCGCACCGAGACATACATCGGGCGCAACCCGGTCTCGATCTCGTCGGCGGCCGTCGAGCTCGCCCGCCGAGCGTTCAAGAACGGGAGCCTGGCAGGAAAGCGAGTGGCGATCGTCGGTGCAGGAAAGATGGGTTGGCTCGCCGCGCAAGCCCTGGCGTCTGCGGGTGCGCGCGATGTCGCGGTAGTGAATCGAACCGAGGAGCGAGCGCAGCACGTCGCCGACACGTTCGACGCACTCGCTCACACGTGGGACGAGCTCGGCTCGGTCGTCGCGGCGTCCGACATCCTGATCTGCTCGACCACCGCGCCCGGTGCCGTCCTCGATCGCGCGCAGCTGGCCGACGTCATGAAGGACCGTTCCGGCCGTCCGCTGTTCATCGTCGACATCGCCGTCCCGCGCGACGTCGATCCCGCCGCGCAGGACGTGCCGGGCGTGGTGTTGCGGGATATCGACGACTTGAGTGGCGTCGTGGAGAACAGCATGGGCAGCCGCCTGGACGAGGTCTCACACGTCGAGGAGATCATCAGCGGCGAGCTCGAGAGCCTTCTCGAGTGGGAGCGAGCAACCGAGATCGCCCCGACGGTGGCCGCCCTCGTGGCGCGCGCAGACGGGATCCGGGAGGCCGAGACCGAGCGCGTCCGCACGCAGCTCGCGTCGATGACCGAAGAGCAACGGCGGGCAGTCGACCAGCTCACGCGGCGGATCGTCGCCAAGCTGCTGCATCCTCCGCTCGACAAGGCGCGCGACCTGGCCAGCTCCAAGCAAGGGCACCTCTATCTGACGGCGCTTCGCGAGCTGTTCGAGCTCGGCGATGAGCCAGGTTCCTAGCAAGCTCGTCATCGCGTCGCGCGGCTCGCGTCTGGCGCTGCGGCAAGCATCGATCGTCGAAGCACTCGTCAGCGCGGCGCGTCCGGACATCACGGTCGAGGTCCGGCAGGTGACGACGACGGGGGACAAGGACTCCCGTCCGTTCGCCGCCATCGGCGGCAAGGGATTGTTCACGAGCGAGGTCGAACGCGCGGTCCTCGAAGGCGCGGCCGACGTGGCAGTGCATTCCGCCAAGGACTTGACGGCCGAGCTCGCGCCGGGATGCGCCATCGTGTGCGTGCCGGCACGGGCGGTCGCGCACGACGTCGTCGTCGGCGGAGAGGGCGCGACAGGTGAGGAGCGTCTCGCCTCGCTTCGCAACGGAGCGCGCGTCGGGACGTCGAGCATGCGACGGCGCGCGCTGCTCGCCGAGGCGCGTCCAGATCTCGAAACCGTGGAGCTCAGAGGCAATCTCGACACCCGCATGAGAAAGGTCGAGGACGGAGAGATCGACGCCGCGATCCTGGCGGCGGCGGGGATCGAGCGCCTGCTCGGTGCCGCGCCGGTCGACGCGACGCTGGACCCGGGGTGGTGGATCCCGCCTCCGGGGCAGGGAGCGCTAGCGGTCGAGGCCCTGGCCGAGCGCGCCGACGTGGTGGAGCTGTTCGCTGCGCTCGACGACCCGGCTGCGCGCGACGAGGTGACGGCCGAGCGGGCCTTCGCGGCGCGCCTCGAGGGTGGGTGCTCGGTCCCGTTGGGCTGCCTCGCGCGCGCATCGAGCTCGGGGCTCCTGCTGACCGGGTTCCTCGGATCTCCGGAGGGATCGGGCAACTTGCGCGACCGCGCGTCCGGTGCCCGGCACGAGGCAGCACAATTAGGAGTCGAGCTCGCAGACGCGATCCTCGCTGCAGGAGGGGACGAGATCTTGGCCGACCTCAGAGAAGTCGAGGCTCCCGAGCCCGTCGAGCCATGACGGCTTTGCGCTCGTCCTCCGACGACGGCGCGAACGCGACGCGTCCGGGCAAGGTCTATCTCGTCGGGGCGGGGCCGGGTGACCCGGGCTTGATAACTGCACGGGGCCTCCAGCTTCTGCGGACGGCCGACGTCGTCGCCTACGACCGGCTCGTGGCCCCTCAGTTGCTCGACGAAGCGCCCGCGACCGCCGAGAGGATCTTCGTCGGACGACGTGCGGGCGAGGCGCACAGAGACCAATCGGCGGTCGACGCCGTTCTGGTCGAGAACGCGCGCGCAGGAAAAGTCGTCGTGCGCCTCAAGGGGGGCGATCCGTTCGTCTTCGGGAGAGGTGCCGAGGAGGCGCGCGTCCTGCGCGACGCGTCGATCGAGTACGAGATCGTGCCGGGAGTCACGTCCGCGATAGCGGTTCCGGCTTACGCCGGCATCCCCGTCACGCAACGCGGTGTCGCGCGCTCGTTCGTGGTCCTGACAGGACACGAGCTCGGGACAGAGATGGACTCCCTCCCGTGGGCCCGCCTCGCACACGAGGCGGACACGATCGTCCTGCTCATGGGAGTCCAAGCGCTCAGGTGGGCAGCGCGGCGCTTGATCGAGGGTGGACGCAGCCCCGACGAGCCGGCCGCGGTGATCGAGTGGGGGACCACTCCGCGGCAGCGCACCGTCGTCGGCCCGCTCCACGACATAGCGGCGCGCGCGGCCGACGCGCGCATCGAGCCTCCTGCTACGGGAGTCATCGGCCGGGTCGTCGCCACGCGCGAGGGCATCCAGTGGTTCGAGAACCGTCCGCTGTTCGGGCTCCGGGTGGTGGTCACGCGCTCCGCGTCGCAGGCCCCGAAGCTGAGCACCAAGCTCGCCGAGGTGGGCGCCGAGGTACTGCACGTCCCGACGATCGCGATCCTCGATCCGGCGACGTGGTCGGAGCTCGACCACTCCATCCAGCTCCTCGTCGAGGGCTATTACAAATGGGTGATCTTCACGAGCTCGAACACGGTCGAACGGTTCTTCGGGCGTCTCGTCGCTACGCGTCACGACGCGCGCGCGTTCGGACGAACGAGGGTGGCCGCCGTTGGGACTGCGACGGCCGATGCGCTGGAGACGCGCGGCATCCGTGCCGACCTCGTGCCGCCGAAGTTCACCGGCGACGACCTCGTTCGCGCGATCGGACACGGCACCGGCGGGATCCTGATCCCGCGTGCCGCAAATGCTCCCAACTCTCTCGTCCCCCCGCTGAGGGCGGTCGGGTGGACCCCGGAGGAGGTCGTCGCGTACCGCAACGTCGCGCCACGCACGCCGTCGGCCGGCATGGACGCCGTGACCAGCGGTGATTTCGACGTGGTCACGTTCACGAGCGCGTCAACGGCTCGGAACTTCGTCAAGCTGGCGGGAGCCCCCGGAGACCTCGGGTTGTCCCCGAAGGACCCGCCCGAACGACTCGTCGCGTGCATCGGCCCTGTGACGGCGGCCGAGGCGACGAAGCGGGGGCTCCGTGTCGACGTCGTCGCCGAGGAGCACACGGCCGAGGGCCTCGTAGGCGCGATCGTCGGCGCTGCTCCGCGCGTGAGGCGTCGCGCGCGAGATGGCAACATGGCGCCGTGACCGATCGCGACAAGTCCGACAAGCTCTTCGAGGAAGCAAAGACGCTGATGCCCGGCGGGGTGTCCTCGCCCGTCCGGTCGTTCACCGCGGTCGGGTCCGACCCGTTCTTCGTCGCATCCGGGTCGGGAGCGACGATCACGGACGTCGACGGCAACACGTACGCGGACTTCGTGCAGAGTTGGGGGGCGTTGCTGTTCGGTCACGCTCACCCGACGATCGTCGACGCGGTCGCTCAGGCGGCGCGGCGGGGGACCTCGTTCGGGACCCCGAGCGAGCTCGAGGTCGAGCTGGCCCGGCTCGTGGTCGAGATGGTCCCGGGAGTCGAGCGCGTGCGCTTCGTCTCGTCGGGCACCGAGGCGGCGATGACGGCGATCCGGCTCGCACGCGGCACGACCGGCCGCGCCAGGGTGGTCAAGTTCGCCGGCGGCTATCACGGGCATTCGGACTCGTTGCTCGTCGAGGCCGGCTCGGGCGTCGGTACGCTCGGCATCCCCGGAACTCCGGGCATCACCGAGGGAACGGCCGCGGACACCATCGTGGTGCCGTACAACGATCTGGACGCGACCCGCGCGGCCGTCGAGAGCGCGGGAGGGGACCTTGCCGCGATCCTGGTGGAGCCCGTCGCCGCGAACATGGGTCTCGTGCTGCCCGCCGACGGCTGGCTGGAGGGATTGCGCGCTCTGGCGGACGAGTCCGGCGCGCTACTCGTGTTCGACGAGGTCATCACCGGCTTCCGGCTCGACCCGGGCGGTGCGCAGGAGCGTTTCGGCGTGCGCGCCGACCTCGTGCTGCTCGGAAAGATCCTCGGGGGCGGGCTTCCCGTTGCTGCGGTCGCCGGGCGCGCCGAGCTCCTCGATCAGCTGGCTCCCGAGGGCCCGGTCTATCAAGCGGGGACGCTGTCGGGCAATCCGGTAGCGATGGCAGCGGGCATCGCCGCGCTGAGCATGATCAAGGCCGACCCCGGTCTGTACGCGCGCCTCCAGGACACGGGGCGCGACCTCGTGCGCGCCCTCGTCGACGCGGCGGATTACTCACAGGTGCCAATGGTCGCCGCGGCGATCGGGGGTCTTGCAGGGCTCTTCTTCGCGGACGACGAGGTCGACGACTACGACGCAGCACGCGCGACGAACGCGGACACGTACGCCGGGTTCTGGCGGGGCATGCTCACGCACGGTGTCTATCTGCCGCCGTCGCGCTTCGAAGCCCTGTTCATCTCGACCGCACACACTTCCGAGCACGTCGATCTCGTCGTGGAGGCGGCCAAGCATGTCTTCGCCGCCCGCTGAGCGCCCGCCCGTAGATCCCCCACCGCCTCGGGCGCGGCGTCCCTTCGAAGCCTGGCGCAAGCTCGCGCTCGCCGGCGCGCTCATCCTCCTCGTGGGGTCGGTGTTGAAGGCCGCTCTGGACGATTTCCCGAACGCGTTGAACGTGCTCTCGCTGGGTCTCGGGTGGGGCTTTCTCGCCGCCGCGTTCGGGCGCGCGATGGTCGACCGCAAGGCGCGTGAACGCGCCGAGGCCGCCGAGGGGAAACCTAAGGAGCTGTCCTAGTCCTCGCGTCCGAGGATGAACCAGAGGATGAGGCCACCCACCACCAAGAACCCGGTGAGCATGATGAACGCCACGCCGCCGTTCTCGCTGGTCGTCTCTCCGCCGGCGTCGATGCCGCGCCCGCTACAGGCGCTCATGAATAGCGCGAGCGCGCCTAGGACGGCGAGGCGCGCGCCCTTGGCTCGGTCTCTCATGGGCCTCCTCACGTCGCTTCCTGCGCGCTCGCCTTGGCGCGCTTCTCGATCCGCCCCAACCCGAAGACGTGGAGCACGAACAAGATGAGGATCACCCCGGTGATCTGACGGGGCGGGCCCAGGGGGTTCCCGGGGTCCCGCTCGAGGACGGCGAACGCCACCGGCTCATCGCTCGGCTCCTCCTCCTCTTCGGTGGGAGCCGCCGTGAACACGACGGCGCCGAAGGTCGTGCCGCCTTGCTCGAGGAGCCGCGTCGCATTCGCGTCGACGAGGGCGTCGCCTGCGCTCTGGAGCGTGGTGATCGTTCCGTCCTCGATCGCACCTTCGAGGGCGTCGGGCGCGCTGCTCTCGAGCTCGCCCTTCTTCTCGGCGGCGCCGGCGTCGTCCGGGTCGGGCTCCACCCACGGCGCGTCGGGATAGGCCGCGGCCTCGCCGAAGTCGACGTCGGTTAACTCCTTGCCGACCCCGACCGCGCTCCAGCTCGGCAGCTCGCCGACCGGCCCCAGCTCGCTCGTCGACCACACCACCCCCATGATCAAGAGCACGCCTAGGGTCACGCTCGCGGTGACGAAATAGGCGAGCTTGCCCCCCATAACGAGCATGAGCAGCAGCCACACGCTCCCGCAGAAGACGATGATTGCGGAGATGACGGCCGCCATCCCCTCGATGAAGACGAGAGTCTCTTGATCCATTACAGGTTCCGCTCGTAGCGCATGACGGCACGGATCTGCTTCTCGGTCAACGGGTTCGGCGGCGCGGGGACGCCCGGAGCCGGGGTCTCGCCCCACTGCGGCATGAACGCAAAGCGCCGGCCGTTCACGATCGTCGTGTAGTGCCAGTGCTGGTCGAGGCTCTTCGCGCGCCCCTTCCACAAGGTCGCGCCGGGGTAGTAGACGCCCTCTTCGTTCTTCCCCTGGCCCTCCGGCCCGTGGCACACCGCGCAACGCGCCGCGAAGATCTCCGCCCCGGTCGCGTCTTTGTCGAGCGGCTCGGCGGCGCCTGGCTGGTTGCCCGGCAGTGAGTGCAGGTAGGCCATGACGTCGTCGACCATCTGGGACGTCATCGGTCCGCCGTACTCGACCCCCCACGCCGGCATGTCGGTGCCCGGGCGTCCGCGCTCGATCGTGAAGCGCACGACCTCGTCGTCCCATCTCTGGAAGACGCTGTTGAGCGGCGGTACCTGGTAGACGACCTCTTCCTTCGTAGTGGGATCGGTGAACTCGCGGGTGCCGCCCGTGCCCTCGGGGCCGTGGCACGCAGCGCAACCCATGCCCAGCGCGACGCTCTTCTCGATCTCTTTGAACTCGAGCGGATCGGGGTTCTCGGGGAGCTGCTCCGCGACGTTGTAGATGATCTCGCCCCGGTGAAGAGAGCCCGCGGTGAACTTCTCTGCGTAGGACGTCTGCTTACTGGCCTCGGGCAACCAGTACGCGGGGATGAAGATCGCAACCGCGACGGTCGAGACGAGCCCCCACACCTGGATGCGCTCGAGGCGAGAGCCTTCGAGGACCTCGTCGGGTTGCCCGGGCTTGAGGGCCGTTGGGATCCCCGTCGCGGGCTTGACGCTCTTGCCCGGTCGCCCCGTTCGCACGAGGAAGATGACCCACAGCAAGGCCGCGGGCACGAGGATGACGAGCGCGATAGTCAGCGCTTCGTTCGAGCTCACTGGCCCCTGCCTACCTTTCCGTCTTTCGAATGATCGAGATCACGGGATGCAGTACTGCCCGGCCGGCTGCGAGTACTTCGGCCACGTGTCGGTGCCGCGCGGCGGCCCAACCTGTAGCGCGCCCGTGTCCACTACGACGTTTCCACCCTCGATCGAGACGGGGAAGCGGTCGAGCCCCCGCGGCGCCGGGCCGGAGAAGTATTCGCCGTTCAGCCGGTACTTCGAGCCGTGGCACGGGCACTCGAACAGATACGAGGTCGAGCAAAACGGCGGCGAGCAACCGAGGTGCACGCACTTGCGGTACAACGCGACGAGCTTCGTCTCCGCTGCGTTGGTCGCCAGGTAGACGGGGGACTCGGCCGAGCCCTCGTAGTAAGTGAGGTAGAAGCGCCCCTCCGAGAAGTACTGCGGCACGAAGTTGCCCTCGGGTCCGACGGCGGACAGAAGGTCCTCGTAGTTGCCGGCGGTGATCTTGGTACCGAACCCCCCGGTCAGCTTGGGCCACAGGAACGACAGCGAGCTCATCCCGAAGAACCCAAGGAAGCCGAGGAACGAGGCCGTCCACGCGCGGTTCAGGAACTGGCGCCGAGACACCGCGAGCTGGCCGGGCGTCAGCGGCTTCCGCTGCTTCGGCGGGACCTTCTCGACGGTGACCTCTGGCGTTGTGTCCGCGGTCGTCTCGTCGGCGACGCCGGGACCGGTGGCGGTCGGATGCGCGCGCGTCTCCTCGCTTGCGGCGGCGGATGCCTTGCGCTGACGCCGGATCGTCACGTTCGCCATGAACAGCGCCCATCCGGCGACGCTCAGCGCGACGACGACGAGTGCGATTGTTCCTGGGCTCATCTCGACACCTCCTCGGTTCCCCCCGAGGTAACGGAACGCGCGCGCGACATCACGTCAAAGCTCAAAGAAGATGCCGCCTTCCCATGGGAATACGAAGTTGAAGCCCGGCCCCCGAAAGAACATCCCGAGCGTCGTGAGGACCGAGAACGTGAGGATGAAGAACGAGAAGAGCACGATCGCGAGCTTGCGATCGTCGGGACGCGTCGACGGGTTGCGGTCGATGAACGGCGCGGCCATGAGCCCGATGATGATCACCGTCGGGATCGTGACTCCTGCGACCTGCGGGTGGAAGTAGCGCAGCAGCTCCTGCAGGCCGAGGAAATACCACGGGGCCTTCGACGGGTTCGGCGTCTGGTTGAAGTTCGCCAGCTCTCGCAGCGGCGCGTCGACGGTCATCGAGAAGAACGTCAAGAGCCCCATGACGACGAGCAGCGAGACGAACTCGGCGACCATGAGGTGTGGCCAGACGTTGACGCGGTCCATCGGCTGACGCTCGACCTTCTGGATGGCCTCGGGCTTGACCACGGCGAGCAGCCGCTGCACCCGCTCGGGAACCGCGGTCCCGCCGTTGCCTACGGCCTTCTTCGCCGGAGCGCCGGACGTCGCCCGCGCCGCAGGCCGCGCCGCTGCGGGCTTAGCCGTCGCCGCGGCCGCGGCCGGCTTCTGCACGGCGGGCTGCTCGTCGCTGATGCCGGCACCGGCCGGTTGCTCCGCGGGCGCCTCCTCCTTGGTGGGCTGAGGCGTGTCGGGAGTCGCTCCGGCCGCAGCGGTCTCGTCCCGCTTTGGCGCCGGCGCGGTCTCCGATGACGGCGTGGACGGCGTCTTCGAGCCGCGCTGCGCGCGCACGCGCGCTGCTTTGGCGCGCGCCTGGGCCACCGCCGGCGAGGAGCCCTTGGCGGTCTCCTCGGCCAGCACTTGCTGGAATACCTCGTCTGGTGTCGGCATGTCCCTCGTCTAGAGCCCTACATCGGGCCCGAGATTCCTCCGTCCTTTCTGACTCGCCAGAAGTGGATCGAGATGAAGATCGTGATCACGAACGGCAGCAGCAAGACGTGCAGCGTGTACCACCGGATCAAGGTCTCGGGCCCGATCTCCGGGCCCCCGAGTAAGGCGAACTGCACTTGGGACCCGATCACCGGAGAGTTCTTCATCATCTCCGTTCCCACGGTCACGGCCCAGACGGCCAACTGGTCCCACGGCAGCAGATAACCGGTGAAGGCGAGCAGCAGCGTGAGCAGCAGCAGGATCACGCCGACGATCCAGTTGAACTCACGCGGGGGCTTGTACGCGCCGGTGTAGAAGACGCGCGCCATGTGCAGGAAGACGGTGATCGTCATGAGGTGCGCGCCCCATCGGTGCAGGTTGCGCACCAGCACCCCGAACGACACCTGGGTGTGGATGCGTTGCATGTCGGAGTACACGAAGTCGACCGACGGCCGGTAGAAGAACATCAGGTAGATGCCGGTGATGGTCAGCAAGATGAACAGGAAGAACGAGAGCCCGCCGAGGCACAGCGTGTAGGAGAGCTTGATGCCGTGGCGCTTCACCTTCACCGGGTGCAGGTGGTACAGCAGCGAGTTCATGATCACGTAGGCACGGTTGCGCGGTGAGTCCGCGTACCCGCGCCGGAAGATCGACCTCCACAGCTGGCTGCCGTGGAGCGTGTCCATCATGTCGGCCACCCGCTGCCTGGGGTTGAATCCCGCTGCCTTAGCCATCCCTGCCTTTCTCGCATGCTGCGACGAGGTCTGCGACCAACCCGTCCG
>DATBND010000211.1:0-2764 GCA_036554505.1 Actinomycetota bacterium
GATCTCGGCGACGTCGGTGTCTCCGTCGTAGCCGCCGTCGGCAAGCGCCGCCGCGACCATCTGGACGCCGTCGTAACCCTCGATCGCGTACGTGCCGGGAGGCTCGCCGTTGTCGGTCTCGAAGTCCTTGGCGAACTGCTGCGCCTCGGGGTTCGTCGAGACCGCGGGGTCGTCACACGGACACGTGACGAGCGCGCCCTGCGCAGAAGGATCCTGCGCGAGCTCGGGAGCCTTCGAGCCGTCACCGCTGGCCCACAGCACGTCGAGACCTGCGTCCGCGCCCTGCTTGAGAAGCTCGGAGTACTCCGGCTGGTAGCCGCCGAAGAAGATCGCGTCCGGGTTTGCCGACTTGGCACGGGAGATCTCGGCCGAGTGGTCGGTCTCCTCGGGGTTGATCGGGATGACCTCACCCGCGACGTTGCCAAGCGCGTCCGCGACGCCCTCCGCCAGCGGCTGCCCGTACTCGGACTTGTCGTGCATCACGACGACGTTCTGAGCCCCCGCAACCTCCAACAGATAAGTGGAAACCTCCTCAGCCTGCTGTGCGTCGGTGCCGAGCAGACGGAAGAACCCGCCCCATCCGTTGCCGGAGAGGTCGGGGTTCGTGGCCGACGGCGTGAGGAACGGGATCCCAGCCTCTTCGAACGTGTCACCACTCGCCTGAGTCTCACCCGAGAAGTACGGGCCGACGATCGCCACGACGTCCTCGCTCTGAGCGAGGGTCTGCGCAAGCTGGGGAGCCTGGTCCTCGGAACCCTGGCTGTCCTGCGAGTTGAGGCTCAGCTCACACGGCAGGTCGCCGTTCTCGTTGACCTGGTCGACTCCGTACTCGATGCCGAGGTGAATCGGCCCACCGACCGTAGCGAGGTCACCCGACAGGGCACCGATCGTGCCGATCTCCCACGTGCACTCGCCTCCGCCCGGAGCGGTGGTGTCTTCGTCGTCGCCGTCACCGCCACAGGCGGCGCCTACGAGCGCAAGCACCGCAAGCATCGAGACCACTACGAGCCACTTCGGTTTTCTCATTCTTCCCCCTTGCTCCCAACGGTTGCTCCCTCCGTATGCAAGGAGAGAGGCTGAACCCCAATAACGCTGCTCCCGCGTATGCCCGCGGAAGGCTGACTATCTTTACCCGACCGGCCCTCCTACGTCCACTGATAAAGCGAACAAATCGGTCGGCAGGCGGCGGGCGGGGCTCCCGCCTACTACTCGTGTCGGAGAGAAAGAGCCCGCCCGGGTCGCTCCCAACCTATTCCAGGCTTGGCCGTCGCAGCAGGTCGGGGCTAGGACGTCGCCTCCGCGAGGACCTCTTCCGCGATCGCCCGCATCGAGCGACGCTCGTCCATCGCCCGCTTCTGCAGATGGCGAAAGGCCTCCGCCTCGCTGAGCCCCCGGCCGTCCATCAGCCTGCCCTTAGCGCGATCGACGACCTTTCTCGTCTCGAGCTGATCGGCGAGGCCGCGGCTCTCCTTCCTGACCGCGTCGAGCTCGGCGTGGCGCGCTATGGCGATCTCGATCGCGGGCATGAGGTCGGACTTCTGAAAGGGCTTGACGAGATACGCCATCGCCCCGGCCTCCGCCGCGCGCTGCACGAGGTCACGTTGCGAGAACGCCGTGAGGATGAGCACCGCGCCGAGGTCCTCGGACACGATGTGCTCGGCGGCCGCGAGCCCGTCCATCCCGGGCATCTTGATGTCCATGATCACGAGATCGGGGTCGAGCTCGCGCGCTAGCCGGATCGCGGCCTCACCGTCGGACGCCTCACCGACGACGTCGAGCCCCTCTTCCTCGAGCATCTCCTTGAGGTCGAGCCGGATTATCGCCTCGTCCTCCGCTATCAGGACCTTCGGGGCCGGTTGTGTGGACACTCGACTCGTGCCGGGCTCAGCCGTTGGGGCCGCGCACGTCGACACGCGCGCTCTCGTCGGTGGAGCCGAGCATCCGATCGAGCAGACGATCCTGCTCCCGTTGCAGCTCGGCGATCTCGCCGGAGACCTCGGTGCGTTGGGTCTCGAGCCGTTCGTAGTCGTCGCGGGCGATGCGGAACTCACGGTCGGCGAGCGGCGTCTCGGACACGAGCATGCGCGTCTTCGCCTCCTCCACCACGTCCATCTGGAACAGGATCTGCTCTTCGACGATCCGGAGGTCTTCCCGCGCCCGCCCGATCCGCTCGCCGATCTCGGCGAGGCTCCGCTCGATGTTCGTCATAGGGCGAAAAAGTATAGGGGCAGGGTTCGTGGGGGCCGGGGGCCGCAGGTCTCCTGGTGCCCGGGGCGGGATTCGAACCCGCAAGCCCTTTCGGGCAATGCTGTTTGAGAGCATCGTGTAGACCGTTCCACCACCCGGGCCTCGAGACATTTTAGGCGACCGAATCCCCGCTCCTAAGCGCCCAAGAAAGCTGTTGGGTCGGGGCGTCGACGGTACCCAAAGCGATTGGAACCGGATTCGTTTTCGAGCCGATGAAGCGGTCCAGCCTCGCGACGTCCGAGCGCCTCGAGATCGAGACGTGCTTGTAATAAGGCGTCGTCCAGTGAACGCCGAGCGACTCACACGCGTCAATGAAGATCGCTTTTATGTCGAACGATTCGTTAGAGAACTGATACCTGGGATAACTCTTGCCGTTCACGAAATTGCTATCGCGGGATCCGTCGGAATGAATCAGCCCTCGTAGCAACCGTTCGGGGTGTTCTGCGACTATCTCGCGCTGCCACCAACGGAGCACGATGGGTCGATCGTGCTTTCGACCTGCGCCGTGCTGGGGGAA
>DATBND010000252.1:0-1501 GCA_036554505.1 Actinomycetota bacterium
TGAGATTTTATCACCTCATATGAAAATTTTTTGAGTTAATGTGTCCTTTAATGTGTCCAGAACAAATTACGGCCATCACAATGATGGCCGTAATTTGTTCTAGTAATTGATGAGCCGAGCAGGACTCGAACCTGCGACCCAGTGGTTAAAAGCCACTTGCTCTACCGACTGAGCTATCGGCCCAAAGTGGAGATTTCTCGCGTGTATGTCCGCGGTCAAGTGCGGATCAACTCGTCGGATGAGTTACGTTGAAGGCTGATTCTTGCAACGGCCACGCGTGAGAATCATTTTACATACGTTGTGGGTGGCGGGCAAGCTGGCAGCCCGTTATTGTGTTTTGAGCCACGTGTCGAGCGCGGAGCCGGGGTTGAGAATCGTCTGGTCGCGCTCCGGGCCGGTGGAGACGAGGCCGATTTCGACCTCCATGGCGCGCGAGAGATATTCGACGTAGGCGCGCGCGTTCGGCGGCAATTTGCTCATCTCGGTGATGCCCTCGGTGGAGGTGTTCCAGCCGGGGAGCGTTTCGTAGATGGGTTCGATGCGGCGCAAGTCCTGCGAGACGGCGGGGAAGGATTCGACCTCACGCCCGTCGAGCCGGTAGCCGGTGCAGACCTTGATCTGTTCGAGCGCGTCGAGCACGTCGAGTTTGGTGAGCGCGACGGAGGTGAAGCCGTTGATCTCGGCGGCGTAGCGCGTGGCGAAGGCGTCGAACCAGCCGCAGCGGCGCGGGCGCCCCGTCGAGACGCCGTACTCGTGGCCGCGCTCGCGTATGAGCTGGCCTATCTCTTCGTCGCCCTCGAGCATCTCGGTGGGAAAGGGCCCCTCGCCGACGCGCGTCGTGTAGGTGCGGACGATGCCGAGCACGCCCGTGATGCGTTGGGGCGCGATGCCCGTGCCCGTGCTCGCACCCCCGGCAGTGGTCGTCGAAGAGGTGACGAACGGGTAGGTGCCGTGATCCACGTCGAGCAGTGTGGCCTGCGCGCCTTCGATCAAGATCGAGCGGCCTTCGCGAGCGGCGCGGTTCAGGAAATGCGTCGTGTCGGCGATGAAGGGTGCGAGCCGTTCGGCGAGTCGAGAAGTCTCCGCGAAGACTTCTTCGACATCCAGAGCTTGCCCGCCGTAGGCTTCGATAATGCGGTTGGCGTCTTCGAGATTGCGCTCGATGCGCGAGCGCAGGACTTCGGGCACGAGCGCGTCCGCGACGCGGATACCACGCCGCCCCGCCTTGTCCTCGTAGGCCGGGCCGATGCCGCGCAGCGTCGTCCCGACTTTTTCGTTGCCGAGTCGTTCTTCGCTCGTATGATCGAGCGCGCGATGGTAAGGGAGAATCAGATGCGCGCGCGAACTGACGAGCACGCGTTCGGGCGTGACCTCCAGACCCTGCGCGACGAGGCGGTCGGTCTCTTCAAAAAAGGCTTTCGGGTCGATGACCATCCCGTTGCCGAGCACGCAGGTCTTGCCGGGGTGGATGATGCCGGAAGGGATCAGGTGCAGGACGAAG
>DATBND010000080.1:0-2229 GCA_036554505.1 Actinomycetota bacterium
TCTCTCGTACGATCACCACGGCGCGGTCGGTGCTCTGGAACGGCCCGATGGGCATCTTCGAGATCGATCAGTTCTCCGACGGTACCCGGGCGATCGCCGAAGCTGTCGCAAGCGCCACGAAGAACGGCGCGTACACGGTCGCCGGCGGCGGCGACTCGGCTGCGGCCCTCGCCCAGCTCGGTATGAGTGACGCGGTGACTCACCTGTCGACGGGTGGGGGAGCGTCGCTCGAGTTGCTCGAGGGGATCGACCTGCCCGGGATCGCGGTGTTGCGAGGAAAGGGAGCCTGATGCGGATTCCGCTCATAGCGGCCAACTGGAAGATGAACAAGACACACCTCGAGGCGATCGTGCTCGTCCAGGGGATCGCGCACGAGCTGGCCGGGCACGACTTCGGCAAGGTCGAGGTCGCGTTGTGCGTGCCGTTCACCTCTCTGCGCACCGTGCAGACGTTGATCGACTCCGATCGTTACGAGTTCAAGCTCGGCGCGCAGAACATGTATTACGAAAAGGCGGGCGCGTATACGGGCGAGATCTCGCCGGGCATGTTGAAGGCACTCGACGTCGACTACGTCATCCTCGGCCACTCCGAGCGGCGCGAGCTCTTCGGCGAGACCGACGAGGGCGTCAACACCAAGGTGAAGGCCGCGTTCGCACACGACCTCCTCCCGATCGTCTGCTGCGGAGAGACCGGAGGCGAGCGCGATGCCGGCGAGACCGAGGCCAAGGTCGAGCGTCAGATACGCGCCGCGCTCGACGGCATCCCGGCCGAGCGGGCGCGCACGATCGTCATCGCGTACGAGCCCATCTGGGCGATAGGCACCGGTAAGACCGCGACGTCCGACGACGCGCAGAACACGATCAAGTTCATAAGAGGAGTCGTGCGCGACGCGGCGGGGGCCGACGTCGCGGACGCGATCAGGATTCAGTACGGAGGCAGCGTCAAGGCCGGCAACGCCGGCGCTCTTCTCGGCCGTCCCGACGTCGACGGGGCGCTCGTCGGCGGTGCGTCTCTCGACGCGGGTGAGTTCGCGGCAATAGTGAAGGCCGCGAAGTGAGCCCGTCCCGCATCCTCTACGTGATCCTCGACGGGTTGGGGGACGACCCCCTTCCCGCGCTCGGCGGCAAGACGCCGCTCGAGGCGGCGCGCACGCCGAACCTCGACTCGCTCGCGGCGCGCGGAGTAAACGGCTACGTAACGACGGTGGGCGAAGGCATCGCGCCGGAGTCCGACATCGCCGTGTTCGCGGTCCTCGGCTACGACCCGCACGAGCACCACACCGGGCGCGGCCCCCTCGAAGCGATCGGCGCAGGCCTCGACGTCAACGACGGCGACCTCGCCTACCGGGTGAACTTCGCCACGGTCGAACGCGATGGCGACGGCTGGACGATCGTCGATCGTCGCGTCGGGCGCGACCTGTCCAGCGACGAGGCTCACGCGCTCGCCGACGAGGTGCAGAGCAACGTCTCCATAGCGGGCGCGAGCTTCGACTTCCGCGCGACGATCGGGCACCGCGGAGTGCTCGTTCTCAGGGCCGACGGCGGGCCGCTCTCCGCGGAGGTCGAGAACTCCGACCCCGCGTACGGGCGCGAAGGTGCTCTCGGAGTTGCGAAGGAGACGTTCGACAACCGGGTCGTTCACGTGACGCCCGTGGCCGGGCACGAGTCCGACGCGGGTGCGAACCTCGCGGCTCGGCTGACCAACGACTGGCTCGCCGCGAGCTACGACGTGCTCGGCGCCTCGCAGGTCAACAAGGAGCGAGAGTCCAGGGGCAAGCTCGCCGGCAATTTCGTGCTGACGCGCGACGGCGGCGATCACCTCCCGGACCTCGTCCCCTTCAAGGAGAAGTTCGGGCCCGAGTTCGGCTGCTTCGTCGAGATGCCGGTCGAGCTCGGCATCGCGCGGCTCACTGGGATGGGCATAGTCGAGGCCCCCACCGGCATCCCCGCCGCCGAGCAGTACGAGGCATGGGCGAAGCTGGCGCTCGAGGCCCTCGACGGCTACGACGGCCTCTACGTGCACATAAAGGGACCGGACGTGCCCGCCCATGACGGCGACCACGACGGCAAGATCGAGAGCATCGAGGCGATCGACTCCCGGTTCTTCGCCCCCCTGCTGGATTCGCTCGACCTCGGAGAGACGATCGTGGCCGTGACGGCCGACCACTCCACGAGCTGTCGCCGCAAGGCGCACACGGACGGGCCCGTGCCGCTGGTTGTAGCGGGGGGC
>DATBND010000293.1:0-2460 GCA_036554505.1 Actinomycetota bacterium
CGGCGACATCATCGTGGTGTCCGTGAAGGAGGCCATTCCGCGTGGCCGCGTGAAGAAGGGCGACGTCATGACGGCGGTCGTCGTGCGCACGGCCAAGGACGTGCGCCGTCCCGACGGTTCGGTGATCCGTTTCGACAAGAATGCGGCGGTTCTGATCAACGCCCAGAAGGAGCCGGTCGGAACGCGCATCTTCGGACCGGTTCCGCGCGAGCTGCGCGCCAAGAACCACATGAAGATCATTTCCCTCGCGCCCGAGGTGCTGTGATGGCCGCGAAGATCAAGAAGGGCGACAAGGTCGTCGTCCTTGCCGGTCGCGACAAGGGTCGCTCCGGCGAAGTGCTGCAGGTGGTGCCGAAGGAAGAGCGCGCCCTCGTGCGCGGGGTCAACATGATCAAGCGCCACCAGCGCCAGAGCATGAACCAGGAGGGCGGCATCATCTCCAAGGAGGCGCCGATCCACCTGTCGAACCTTGCGCTCGCCGATCCGAAGGACGGCAAGGCGACCCGGGTTGGATTCAAGATTCACGACGGACGCAAGGTGCGTGTCGCCAAGCGTTCGGGAGAGCTGATCGATGGCTAAGGGTGACGACGCCGCCAAGGGCGGCAAGAAGGACGGGGCCAAGAAGGCCGACGCCTCCGCGAAAGCGAAGAAGGGCGACGGCGCCGCTGCGGCCAAGGGTGCCGAGGCAGGTGCCGCCCCGAAGAAGCGCGATCGTGACGCCTCCGCCGGCGAAGCTCGTCCGGCTGCGGCGACGCGGGACGGCTACACGCCGCGCATGCGCAAGCACTACGAGGAGGTCGTGCGGCCGCGCCTCATCGAGGAGTTCGGCTACAAGAACGCCATGCAGGTTCCGGGGATCGAGAAGATCACCCTGAACATGGGCGTCGGCGAGTCGACGGCGGATTCGAAGAAGGCCTCCGTTGCCGCGGGCGACCTCGCGCTGATCGCCGGCCAGAAGCCGGTGATCACCAAGGCCCGCAAGGCGATCTCGACCTTCAAGGTCCGCGAGCACATGCCGATCGGCTGCAAGGTCACCTTGCGCAAGACCCGCATGTACGAGTTCCTCGACCGGCTCGTGACCGTGGCGCTGCCCCGGGTGCGGGACTTCCGCGGCCTCAACCCGCGTTCGTTCGACGGCAACGGCAACTACGCCCTGGGCATCAAGGAGCACCTCGTGTTCCCTGAGATCAACTACGACAAGGCCGAGGCGGTCTGGGGCATGGACGTCGTCATCACCACCACGGCGAAGACCGACGAAGAGGCCCGGGCCCTCCTCAAGCACTTCAACTTCCCGTTCCGGCAGTGAGATCGCCGATCTCAGACGCGGACACCGGAGACACGATACATGGCTAAGAAGAGTTCAATCGAGAAGAACAACCGCCGGCGCCGGCTGGTGAAGAAGTTCGCGGCCAAGCGCCTCGAGCTCCTGACCGTCGCCAACGACATGACGAAGGAGATGGAGGAGCGCTTCGAGGCGCGCGTCAAGCTCGCCGAGCTGCCGCGCAACTCCGCGCCGACCCGCATCCGTAACCGCTGCGAGATCACCGGCCGGCCGCGCGCCTACTACCGCAAGCTCGGCATGTCGCGCATCGCGCTCCGGGAGCTCGGGTCGAAGGGCCTGATCCCCGGCCTCGTCAAGTCGAGCTGGTAAGGGGAGGACGCGATGTCGATCAACGATCCCCTGGGCGATATGCTCACCCGCATCCGCAACGCGCAGATGCGCCGCCGCGGAACGGTCCAGACCCCCGGCTCGACCCTGCGGGCCCGCGTGCTCGACGTGCTCAAGTCCGAGGGTTATATCCGGGACTACGCCACGACCGACTACGGCAACGGGCGCACCGAGTTCTCGATCGAGCTCAAGTACTTCGACGGCCTGCCCGTGATCCGCAAGATCGAGCGCGTGTCGAAGCCGGGCCGTCGAGTCTACGCATCCGTCGACACCATGCCGCGCGTGGCCGACGGACTTGGAACCACCATTCTCTCGACGCCGCAGGGCGTGATGGCCGACCACGAGGCCCGGGAGAAGAACGTGGGCGGCGAAGTGCTTTGCAAGATCTTCTAAGATCAAACGCAAAGCACCGAACCGAAACCACGGGAGGCTAGAGAGATGTCTCGAGTAGGCAAGAAGCCGGTGGCGGTACCGTCCGGCGTGACGGCGACCGTCGACGGTCAGCTCATCAAGGTAAAAGGGTCGAAGGGCGAGTTGTCGTTCGTCGTGCCCGAGAACGTGTCTGTCGCCATGGAGGACGGCGCCGTCGCCGTGAACCCGCGCTACGAGACCAAGGACGCCCGGGCGAAGTGGGGCATGTCGCGCTCCCAGGTCGCGAACCTCGTCGAGGGGGTCACCAAGGGATTCGAGCGCAAGCTCGAGATCAACGGCGTGGGCTATCGCGCCGCTGTCGCCGGCAAGGTCCTCAAGCTCTCGCTGGGCTACAGCCACGACGTCGAATACGCGATCCC
>DATBND010000302.1:0-4048 GCA_036554505.1 Actinomycetota bacterium
AAGGGAATGGACCTGACCGCGCTGATGGATTTCATCCCGTTCACCGGCTTGCCCTATCCAGCCATGTCCCCGGCCGTGCGCGTGTTGCTCATCCTGGCGAAGTACGCAGCCCTCGGGGTCGTTCCGATGGTCATACCGAGCATCCTCGAGGACGTTCCGATCCCTATCGACCGGATCCCCAGGCATCAGGGAACCGACAACCGCTACGTCCGCGCGCTCGCCGACGAGGTCGGGTACGTCTTCTACATCGATCCCGGCCCGGTCCCCGGCATGAGCAAGGCGTACTGGGGGCCGGAGATCAGGCTGGGGGTGCCGCAGCGCGCGCTCAACCTCTCGCTCGATGGTCCGCACAACAACGTGACGTCGATGTCCTTCTCGTTCGACAAGATGAAAAAGGAGCTCCCGATCGTGTTCATCCAAGAACAGGCGAGCAAGGTGCCCATCCCCATCCCGATCCCGGACATCACGCCCTTGAACCCTCCGCTGGGACTGATCCCTCCGATTCCCCCGGTCATCAAGGAGCTAAGCGACACGGCAAAGATGAACCCTCTGGCCGCGGCGATGAAAGGCCTTGCGTACGCGTCGCAGCACTCCGACTCGGTGTTCGGGTCGGGAACGCTCGACGTCGCCCGCTACGGACGCGTGCTGAAATCGAGGTCCCTCGTCGGCGTGCGCGGAGCGGGCGAGGCCTTCGACGGCTTGCACTACGTGTCCTCGGTGACCTCGAACCTCAAGCGAGGGGAGTTCACGCAGTCGTTCTCGCTCGTGCGCAACGGACTGCTGTCGACGGTCCCGGTGGTGCCGGTATGACCGACGGATCGATCTTGAAGCGCTACTACGGGAAGTACAGAGGAACCGTCGTCAACAACATCGACCCGATGCAGATGGGGCGCATTCAGGCGATCGTTCCGGACGTCTCGAACATCGTGCCGACGTCGTGGGCGTTGCCCTGTCTGCCCGCCGCCGGGATCAACACCGGGGTGTTCACCGTCCCGCAGATCGGCTCGGGCGTGTGGATGGAGTTCGAGCAAGGGGACCCGGACCGGCCGATCTGGGTCGGAGGTTATTGGGGGACGCCTGCGGAGGTGCCCGTGCTGGCGCGACTCGTTCCTCCGGCGGTCAACGGGATAACGATCCAGACGACCCTCAAGAACTCGATCATCGTTAGCGACACGCCGGGCCCGACGGGCGGGATCCTGATGCAGACCACCACGGGGGCGATGATCTCCGTCAGCGACGTCGGGATAGTGATCAGCAACGGCAAGGGCGCCATCATCAACATGGTCGGCCCGAGCGTCGACGTGAACGTCGGCGCGCTCACGGTGCTGTAGATGCCCGGCCCCGCGCTCCATCTCGGCGCCGTAGTGACGTGCACGCACGCGGGACCCGCGCAACCCATGTCCCCGTTCCCCCGGGTCCTGCTCTCGGGACAGCCGGTCGTGACGATCGCCTCGCCCTACGCCGTCACGGGGTGCGCACTGACCGGGACGTCGGCGCCCCCGTGCGTGACGGGTCAATGGCTCGTCGGAGCCGTGCGGGTGATGGCGGGGGCCGTGCCGCTCGCCCTCATGACCGGCAGCTCGACGTGCGTCCCCACGGGCACCCCGATGCTGCCGATGACCGCCCAGCCGCGGGTGATCGCGACATGAACCTCGACTTCCCGTACCACGTCGACGGGCGCGGCCTCACCGCGTCCACCGGCGACGAGGACCACATCCGGGACATGGTCGAGCAGGTCCTCTTCACGGCCCCGGGCGAGAGGGTCATGCGTCCCGACTTCGGATGCGGGCTTCTCGACCTCGTCTTCGAGCCGGGTGGCCCGGAGCTTGTCGCGACGACACACCACCTCGTCCAGGGCGCGCTCCAGCAGTGGTTGGGTCACCTCATCTCGGTCGACGCGCTCGACGTGGTGCACGAGGAGGGGACCCTGTCGGTCAGCGTGTCCTACGTCGTCCTTCGAACCCAGGAACGCGTGGATGCCACGTTCTCTCGGAGCGGGCCGTGAATCGCGTCTGGTGTTGCGACGAGAGGCGTTTGCTCGCCGTGAAGGAGGCCGGCGTCCTCAACGGCATCGAGTATCTCGAGGTGTCGGACACGGACGCGCCGCCCCCGCCCTCGCTACGACAGCGGACGTTGTTCGTCAGGCTGCTGAAGCCGGTGGTGGGGTTGACGAAGTCGAACGTCGTCATCTCCGGAGGCGAGCGCGTCCCGGTCGTCGAGGTCGAATGGGCCGAGCCGGCCACGGCGCTCCCGCCGGGCGAAGATCCCGCGTTGGTGGCCGGCCTCGACGATCCCGACTCGGTTCTCGTCGTCCGAACGGAGTCGCGCGGCGACTTCTCGATGTACACCCTGAGGCTCGTCGCGGCCGCCGAAGGCGCCGACCCCCCGGCCGGCTTCGATCCGTTGCTGGCGGCGGTCGAGTTCTCGTTCAAGGTGGAGTGTCCGTCCGACTTCGACTGCGCACCCACGACGCACTGCCCCCCAACGGCGGGCAGTGCTCCCGCCATCGACTACCTCGCCAAGGACTTCGGCTCGTTCCGTGCGCTGATGCTCGACCGGCTGAGCCTTCTCGCGCCCGGCTGGAGGGAACGGTCGCCGGCAGACGCCGGTGTCGCGTTGGTGGAGGCTCTCGCATACGTCGCCGACGAGCTCTCCTACCGGCAGGACGCGGTCGCGACCGAGGCGTATCTCGCGACGGCACGGCGGCGTGTCTCGCTCCGCCGCCACGCGCGTCTCGTCGACTACGTCGTTCACGACGGATGCAACGCGCGGACGTGGGTCCGTGTCGAGGTCAATGGCGAGGCGGTGCCGCTCGACGCGCATACGCAGCTCTTGACGCGGGTGCCGGGCGTGCCGTCTCGGGTCGTCCCCGGGGGTCCCGACCATCGCGCTGCGCTCGCGGGACGCGCCGAGACGTTCGAGACGATGGAGGACGCGCTGTTGTACGAGTCGCATGCGCACTTCGATTTCTGGACGTGGGGCGACGCAGGCTGCTGCCTGCCGCGCGGCGCGACCTCCGCGACTCTCGTCGGCGACCATCCCGAGCTGAAGGCCGGCGACGTGCTGATCCTGGCCGAGGTCGCAAGCCCGACGTCGGGCCGCGCCGAAGACGCCGATCCAACGGCGCGCGCGGCGGTCCGCCTCACCCAGGTCACCTCGTCGACGGATCCGTCAGGGGGCCTGTTCTCGGACCCACCGACCAACGATCCGCTCGACGTGACGGAGATCCGGTGGGACGAGTCGGACGCGCTCGCCTTCCCACTGTGCTTGTCGGTCACGGAGCACCCGGATCGCGTCGTCGCCGAGGCGTGGGGAAACGTCGTGCTCGCGGATCACGGTCGCACGGTCGCCGGCGAGCCGCTGGGCGAGGTACCCGCGCCCATTCTCGACTACGCCGTCGCAGGCGGGGGCCCGTGTGAGCCGCGGTCCGAAGTATCCGTACCCGCGCGCTACCGACCGGAGCTCGCGGTCCGGCCCGTCACGAATGCGCCGCCCGGACCCGCCGCCGCGGCTGCGGCCGGGGCGGCGACGCCCGATCTGCTGGCGGACCTGTCGGCAGGGACGTTCGACGTGCTGGAGGCGTGGCTTCGGGCGCGCGGCTTCGACGTCACCTCCGAGGACGCGACGGTCCGCGGCGGCGACGGCGTGTGGTCGGTGAGCGACGGTTCCGTCGTCGTGCGCCTGCGCGAGCGCAACGGCACGATCGAGGTCTACCCGCGCGGGTCGTCGGCGACCAAGACGATGGCAACCGACGCGCGCGCCGCCCGTCCTTCGATCGAGTTGACGGACGTCACCGCCGGCACCGGCGAGGCGTGGCGTGCGCGCGCCGACCTGCTCGGGAGCGGCAGCGATTCGGCGGAGTTCGTCGTCGAGGTCGAGCACGACGGGGCCGCTCATCTCCGGTTCGGCGACGGCGTTCACGGCCGGCGCGTCGAGCCTGGAGCGTCGTTCACGGCGACCTACCGGGTCGGAAACGGGACCGCCGGAAACGTGGGAGCCGACGCGATCGCCCACGTCGCGACGGACCAGGGCGCGGTGGTGGGCATCT
>DATBND010000321.1:0-8929 GCA_036554505.1 Actinomycetota bacterium
GCGATCGAGGTCGTGCAGGGGCTCCAGTATGGGCCGAACGTGGGGGCCCGCAGCCCGACGCAGCTCCCGCCGCAGGTGCAAGCGTTGCTCGACACGCTGTTCGGGACGCTCGACTCGGTCACCGATATACAACTGAAGTCCGACGACACGTTGGTACCGGTGGGCACAGCGCTCAACCAGCTGCTGTCGTTGGCGGACTCCACCGCCCGAGGGGTCATCTCGACCCTTCCTCCGGCGGCGCAGAGCGCGGTGAGTACCGCGTTCTCGACGGTCAACACCGTGCAGGGCCTGGTCGTCTCCGCAGAGCGAACGCTCTTCGGCGTGACCAATACCGTCGACGGCCTCGTCGACACGTTGGGTGCTTTGATCAGGACCGACGGCGATCGCTCCTGCAAGGCCGAGGTGATCGACGACGTGACCATTCACTACGGCTCGAGCGACGCCGACGTCTGTGAGGGAACGAGCGGGCCGGACGTCTTCTACGTCTACGGAGCGTCCGACACAGTGCACGCGGGAGGATCGGCGGACTCACTCCACATGGGCAACGGCGGCGACACCGCCCATGGCGAAAACGGTCCCGACCACGAGTTCGGGGGAGCCGGCGGCGATGCGCTCTGGGCCGGCCCGGGCCACGACAACATCGAGGACTCGCAAGGCAACGACGTCGACAACGTCTACGGCGGGCCGGGTCACGACAAGGGCACGGTCAAAGATGGCGATCGCGCCGACTACTGGCGCGGCGGCGAGGGAGACGACCCCCTCCCCGCCTACGACGAGGCAGACAACCAGTTTCCTCCTCAGAAGGACACGGTCATCTCGGCCGGACCGTTTCCGTGAGTCGGCCGTAGGAACATCCCGCCACGGTGAGCACCGGGGCGGCGCCTTCGGGCGTCGCCCCCGCCGCGCGACGTTGATCCCGTAGCGGACGTCCTGAGGTTCCGCACTCGTGTGCCCACTCGGAAAATGGGCTCTCGCGCCCGTGAGCATCGTCTTCAGGAGCTACGTCTACTGACGCTTGGCCAGGGCCGACGCGTAGCTTCCCAGCAGCCGGGTAAACGTCGCGTGCTCGCTGACCTCGGCCAGCGCCTCGATCATGGGAGCGGCGGATGCCGGGGCCTCGACGTCGACGTAGAACACGTACTCCCACGGCCGGCCCGCGCGTGGCCGGGACTCCAGCTTCGTGAGGGACAGGTGACGTTCGGCAAACGCCCCGATGCACCTATAGAGCGAGCCCGCGACGTGGCCGACGCCGAAGACGAGCGAGGACTTGTCGGGATCGCCGAGCGGTTCGGGCGAGCGCGACAGCGCGCCGAACCGCGTGTAGTTGTCGGGATAGGTCTGTATGCGTTCGGCGACGATCGAGAGCCCGTAGAGCTCGCCGGCCCGGCGCGATGCGATCGCCCCCGTGGTCTCGAGCTTCTCCTCCGCGATTCGCTTGGCCGCCCCCGCAGTGTCGTACTCCGCGCGGATCGACACCCCGAGCGCGCTGAGGAACTCCTCCGATTGGGCCACGGCCTGCGGATGGGAGATCACCTCCGTGAGGTCGTCGATGTGCGTTCCTTCGAGAGCGAGGAGACAGTGATCGACGCGCACGACGGTCTCACCAACGAGATGTAGCCCGTGCTTGAGGAAGAGGTCGTAGGTCTCGTTGATGCTTCCGGCTTGCGAGTTGTCCATAGGGACGAGGCCGAAGTCCACCCGCCCGACCTCCACGGCCTCGAACACCTTCCGGATCGTGGAGAACGGGACGTGCTCGGCGCTCGGCCACAGCGCCTGGGCGCCTTCTTCCGAATAGGCGCCGGCCTCGCCCTGATACGCGACTCTTCGATCCGACATGGGTGCACCTTATGCGGAGCGACACCAGCGTCGTGGTGCACTCGGTGTGCACGGCTGCCCGGTGCTTGATCCGGGGACGGTCGAGGCGCGCGCAGAAGTCGTCTGACTACGGGCGCTGCGTGCGCAGGACGCAGAACTCGTTGCCCTCGGGATCCGCGAGCACGACCCAGGGCTGCTCGCCCTGGCCGATGTCGATCCGGCGCGCGCCCAATGCCAGGATGCGATCGACCTCTGCCGACTGGTCGCGATCGCGCGGGCTGACGTCGATGTGGAGCCGGTTCTTCACCACCTTCTCGTCGGGCACCTTGTTGAACAGGATGCTCGGCCCGGAGCCCTCGGGACCGTTCAGCGCTATCCAGACGCCGCCGTCGTCCGCCTCGCTTACTTCGTAGTCGAGGACCTGGCGCCAGAATTCGGCGAGAAGGGCCGGGTCGTGGCAGTCGACGCAGAGCTCCGTGAACCGGCTGGTCATGATGTCTGTTCTCCGAGCGCGTGCAGGATGACCTTCATGTCCTCTCGCCACAGCTTGGGGTAACGGAGCTTCACGGTACGCGACCCTTTGTAGGTCATCGTGCTCCAGAAGCGGCCCTCGACGCCGTGCTCGGCGCGGGCCGCGTCGCGCCGGTCCTCGAAGTCGACGGAGATCGGACGGCCGTTGAGCTGCGACGCGCGCACGAAGATGACCCGATCGCTCGTCAGTGCGACGTAGTACTGCTTGATGAACAGCATCCCGACGAGCCCGAAGAGCCCCGGCATCGGGCCGGACTGACCGAGCGCGCCGCCGCGGATGGCCTCCTCCGGCTTCAACAGGCCCTCGACGAACTCGGTCATCTGCTGCTTGACCACGTTCTTTCGGACCGCCACCTCGCCTCCCGGGATGCCTCTTGTCGTGCCCTCAAACCTACCGAACGTGCACCGTCGGCTGCATAGCCTGGCACGCTAGGGGTAGTGAACCGTAAGGCCCGTCCTAAGGAGACGACATGTTGAAGACCCTCATCGCGATCGCGTACCTGGGAGTCGGCGTGCTCGTCGCAGCCAACAACGACTACCTGGACGTCGACAATCTCAAGGACGTGCTGTCGGCCGTGCTCGCCGTGCTGCTGTGGCCGCTCGTGCTGGCCGACGTGAACCTCCACTTCGAAACCCTCACGAAGAACGGCAAGAACTAGCGAGACGCCCCCGCTGGACGGACCGGTTGGGTGCGATACTCGCGCCGGACCTGTGAGGGAAGCGTGGGGAGAGCGGAGTGAGGCGGATCACGTACGAGCGAACCCGCGGGAGCGCCACGCCCGATGCGAAGATTGTCTCTAGCCGCCCCTATGGTGGACCTCCGGCCCCAAAGGAGGACCAGTTGACTTCCGAGATCCCACAGCCCGAGGGCGAGCTCCGCGCCGCGGCCGGTGCGTCCGACCTCGACGACGCCACGAGATCGAGACTGCTCGAGGTCGCGTCCGGCGCCGCCGAGAAGGCCTACGCGCCGTTCTCCGACTTTCGGGTGGGCGCTGCGGTGCTGGACGGATCGGGACGAGTAAGCCCCGGGTGCAACGTCGAGAACTCGTCTTACGGACTGACCATCTGCGCGGAGAGAAACGCGATCTTCGGAGCCCTCACTCGGAGGGAGACCCCCGATTTCGAGGTACAGGTCCTCGCCGTCGTGGAGGCTACCGGCCGCCCCGCGCCCCCGTGCGGCGCGTGCAGGCAGGTCATCTACGAGCACGGACCAAACGCAACCGTCGTCTTCCATGACGAGCATGGCCTCGTCGTGAAGCACATCACCGAGCTACTCCCACACGGCTTCCGGCTGGCGCCTTCCTGAACCATGGCCGGATCGCCGTTCGGGTTCTTCAAGGACATCGCCGACACGCTTGCGAAGGCTCTGAAAAAGAACCCACCTCTGGCCCTCGTCGGCCTGGTCGTCGTCATCCTCGCGACGGTCGTGGCGATCAACTTCGGTGGCAGCCTGGCCGCGCTCCTCGTGCTCGCCGCGACGATGGTGATCCTCGTGCTGGTCGCCATCGTCCTGGAGTCGCGACGCCCCACGTCCACGCCCGAGTCCTCACAGGCCGCGAGACGCATACCTCCGACACCAGACGACACGATGAAGCTCGTGGACTTGCTCGACGACGACGAGAGGGACGACATCCGGGCGCTTCTCCAAGGAGTGGTGTTGGACACGGCGAGCGCGCTCGAAGCTCCCACCAACCAGATTCGGTCGAACCTCTTCGCGAGGGCGGCCGACGGACGGCTTCGGATGGTGCGCGACTTCACCTACAACATGAACCGCCCCCAGGAGCTCGAGGTATCGATGCCGGTGGGCCGGGGCAGCAACGGCCGAGCGTACGAAAGCGGCCGGATAAACTTCGCCGTGTTCAAGAAGGACTGGGGGAAGAACGACCTCGAGGACGTCGAGCTCGACCGAGTCCACCCCGATCTGCGCTGGGTCATCTCGATGCCGGTCTGCGCCAAACAAGGTCAGCCTCCGGTTTGGATCCTGAACGTCGACGGCTTGATGGAGCAAAAGATGGCCGATCTGAACAAGGCGCTCGCGCCTCTCACGCACTGGTGCCAGTTCGCCAGCGTCGTGGCTGCGGGCGTTCTGAAGAGAGCGGAGGAAGAAGAATGAAGACCACGCCGGTCCCGAACAAGGGAAAGCACGTCGAGAAGCACGTCGAGGTAGAGCAGCTCGAGCCCGACGAGATACCGCCCCCGAGCGAGGAGTTCCGCCGCTTCTTCGAGAAGGCCAAGAGCAAGGGCGACGACGCGGAGTCGATCGAGGAGTTCGAACGCACCACTCGGGCGCGCTACACCGGCACCGCCGCGGACCCTCGCCGGGATCCGGAAGGGTCGGGCCGCAAGGAGCGGCCGGCCCCGTCGGCCTGAGCCCATCTCTCCTCTCTGCGGCTGACGCATGCGAAAGCTATTGGTCGTGCTCGTCGTGCTCGCGGCACTGGTCGTGCTGGGCGACTCACTGCTGCGCGGTTACGCCGAGCGCCGGGTCGCCACGGAGCTCCGGTCCTCACTCTCGCTATCCGAGAAGCCATCGGTCGACATCGGCGGGTGGCCGTTCGGCGTGCGCGTCCTCGCTCAATCGTTCCCGTCCGTCGACATCTCGGGCCGGGACGTGGCCATCGAAGGGGTGGCGGTGACGGGCTTCGAGCTTCGTCTGCGGGAAGTGAGCTTCTCCGCATCGGACCTGCTCAGCGGTGAGGCCCGCTCCATCGACATCGCCTCGGGACGCGGGAGCATCCGGCTCACCAGCGAGCTCATCTCCGAGCGTCTCGGCGCGCAGGACCTGCCCTTCACCTTCTCGATCGACGGCGAGCGCGCGACGCTCAGCTCTCCCGAGCTCGGCGCAGAGGTCAGTGCCGAGATCGCTCTCGCCGGAAACGCGCTGACGATCGACCCCCCGGGCTTCGACACGATCTCGATCGATCTTCCGGAGGTCGCCGATCAAGTGGAGTACCGCTCGGTGCACGTCTCGGGCGATGCGGTCGTCGCGACGTTCGGGCTGCGCTCGGGGCGCATCGACCTGTCCGGCTGACGGGTCGGCGATCGGCCTCTCGGGCGAGGCCTCGTCGTCGTCGGAGGGAAGCGGGTGACCCGCCGTCCTTGCCCTGTCGTCGGCTAGGGCTCGGGCTCCATCGGCGGTACGAAGTCGGGATGGACCTCTTTCAGCCACGCCTCTTCCTGCTTGCCGAGCACGGTCTGGGACGGCTCGCCCGCCCACATCTCGCGCGCGATCGCCTGCCAGTTCGCCGTGGCGCCCAGTCGCCCGAGCAGCGAGGCCACCCCGAACGACATGCGGTTGAACGTGATCATCACTCCGGGGATGCCGACCTTGCGCAACGTCTGGAACGCTCGCGAACGCGGGTCGAAGCCCGCCGACGCGACCTCCTGGACGACGTTCACGTCGATGGTGAACTCACGGTCCTCGAGCACCGGCTTGTTGATCATCAACAGGTGGTCCCAGACGGCGTCGACCTCGGGCGTCCTGGGGCTGAGGATGCCGATACCCTCGAGCGCGCTGCGGCAGCGATCCTTGTCGTCGTTGATGAGCCCCTGGATGATCTCGAGGAACAACATGCGGGTACCGGGATCGATCGCGCGCACGAGCCCGAAGTCGAGAAACGCGACCTTCCCGTCGGGCAGAAGCAAGTAGTTGCCCGGGTGCGGGTCGGCGGAGAACAACAGGAACCGGTTGAAGCTCCCGTAGAAGAAGCGGAACAACGTCTCCGCCAGCCTGTCCTTGTCCTGTTGTGGCCAGTCGAACGACGTCAGAAACGGCTCGCCTTCGACGAACTCCTGGGTGATGACGCGCGTCCGGCAATAGTCCTGATGGACCTTCGGAACGACGATGAACGGGTGATCGCGATATAGCTCGGCGAACTTCTCCTGGTTCGACGCCTCGCGCCGGTAGTCAAGCTCTTCGAGAACGCGGTCGCGCACCTCTTGCGCCACCTCTTTGGGATCGAGGTTCGGCGCGATCGCGACCGACAGCTTGGTCAGAGCCGAGACGTTCTTCAGGTCGGCGCGCACCGCGTCGTCGACGCCGGGGTACTGGACCTTGACGGCGACGGCCTCGCCGGTCGGCAACGTCGCGCGATGCACCTGCCCGATCGACGCTGCTGCGATCGCCTCGTCGTCGAAGCTCGCAAACACCTTGTCGACGGGCTCCCCGAACTCCTCGCGGATGACTTGCTTGGACGCCTCGGGGTCCATAGGAGGTGCGTGGTTCTGGAGCATCGTCATCGCGTCGCGGTACGTCTCGAGGTACTCGTTGCCGCCGGCGAACTCGTAGAAGGACGCAAGCTGGCCCAGCTTCATCGCCGCCCCCTTCATCTCGCCGAGCATCCCGACGATCTGCTGCGCGGTCTTCTGATGGAAGCTGTCGAGGTAGTCCTGCGCGTTCGCAGGCGACGCGAACGACTTCATGCGGGTACCGAGGAAGCGGGCCGCCGACCGCCCGGTCTGTCCCGCCAGGCGGGCTCCTCGCTGGGCCCACCCGGTCGGAATGGGGTTCTTCGGGGGCTTGCGCTCGTCGGGCATCGCTCAACTGTAGAGGGTGGCCGGAGCGGCCGCGCCCGTCTCCACGAGGGCGGACGCAGCCGTACGCTGGGCGGATGAGACGGGTCGCGTCGTGCCTGGTGGTCGCCGCGGTAGCGGCGGCGTGCGGCCCGGCGACGCCGAACGTGGGGACGCGCGCTACCGCGGAGGACCACGCCTCGGAGGAGACCGCGCTCGCTCCCTCGCAAGCGACGATCGGCCGCTTCTCGAAGAAGCGCGCGATGAAAGACGTGCGCAAGCTCGCCGGGGACATCGGCGTGCGCGTGCGCACCACCCGCGCCGAGAAGAAGGGCACGCGCTACATCGCAAGACGGTTCCGTTCGATGGGCTACAACGTCAACGTCCAGCGGTTCCACGTCGACGACGGCGTCTCACACAACGTCGTCGCGTGGTGGCCGGGCTCGCGCCGGTATCCGTTGATCGTCGGCGCCCACATGGACTCCGTTCCCGACTCCCCCGGGGCGAACGACAACGCGTCCGGCGTCGCGGTGGTGCTCGAGAACGCTCGCCTCTTCGCCGGTACGCCGCAGGCCGAATGGGTGCGTTTCGTCGCGTTCGGGTCTGAGGAGTACGGCACTGACGGCCGACATCACGTCGGCTCGGAGAAGTTCGTGGTCAGGCTGCGCGACGAGGGCCGCAGGAGGTTGCCGGGAATGGTCTCGGTCGACATGGTCGCGGACGGCCGCCCGCTGATCGTCGGCAACTCGGGGATCGCGGAGGACTCGGTGGCAAAGATGCTCTATCGCGATCTGAAACAGGAGAAGATCGGCGTGACCTATCAGACGACGTGTGACTGCTCGGACAACGGCCCGTTCGAGCGAGCCGGGATCCCCGCAGGGTTCATGTACAGCGGCGAGGAGCCCGACTATCACTCGGCGAGCGACACGCCCGCGAACCTGAAGCCCAAGGACCTCGAGCGATCGGGCCGCGCTCTGCGCTCCGTGCTGAAGAGGCTCGATCGGAAGCGAATCGTCAGGCTGCGGAAGTCGGGCTAGCCGGGGCCGCGAACCACAGGCCGGACGGGACTGACCGACTGTCGTTTTTTGGCTACCCTTGGGCGCCACCCCGAAGTCGAGAGTCAGGACGGCGTTGATGGACGATGGGAGAACGGAGCAGTTCGAGCCCTATCAGCCGGAGACGTCCTACGACTGGGATTACGAGGACGAGCCTCCCAAGGGCGGCGCGCCCAAGATCCTGTGGGGCCGCGTCGTAGCGATCCTCGCGGTGCTGTTGCTGGCGTTCTTCCTCGGCCGGGCGACGGCCGGGTCCGGCGGTATCAGCCAGGACCGCTTCGACGAGCTGCAGGACGAGAACACCCAGCTCGAGCAGCAGCTCAACCAGGCGCTGGCCCAGCAGCAGAACGACGACGCCACCCAGTCGCCGCCGCCGGACGACGCCACGGAGTCACCGGCACCCGACGGCAACGGCGACAGCGAGATCTACGTCGTGAAGCCGGGCGACACGCTGCGCGGCATAGCCGAGAAGTTCTATGGCGACGCGTCGCTCGACGACGTCATCGCCGACGCGAACGGCATCGACGACCCGACGCAGATCAGCGTGGGGCAAGAGCTCATCATTCCGCCGGAGCCCGACTAGGAAGCTGCCCCCGGCCGCGCCGGGGGTGCGGCCGGCTTTGTTGTCGCCGCGCGTGCAGGTTGTTCAGCGGATCGCGGAGAGGCCCGTGCAGTCGCGCTCCTCGAGGATCAGCTTTCTCTGCTCCGAGTCGACGTCCTGTGAGAAGTCGAACGCGTTGAGCATGTCCGACGCCGCTCGATCGCGATGCGTCAACGGCCGGAGGTCGTAGACGGTCTCGATGAACTTCAAGACGGACGAGAGCTCGTAGGTCGTCGAATCGACGTAGCCCTCCTTCGCCCACGGCGAGATGACGAGCAGAGGCGTTCGGGGGCCGAGCCCCATCTCGTCGACCTGAGGCGGGACGACGTGGTCGTAGAACCCCCCGAAGTCGTCCCACGTGACGAAGATCGCCGTGCTCTTCCAGTACTTCGACTGCATGATGGCGTTCACGACG
>DATBND010000378.1:0-7746 GCA_036554505.1 Actinomycetota bacterium
CGCGCCGTTCGGTGAGGCCGATCAACGCCGAGCCCAGGCCGCGCCCCCAATGATCGGGGTGCACGCGCACGATCGCCTCGAGGTTGCCGTCGCCCTCCTCGTCGCACGTGTGCCCGTACGCCGCGAGCGCACCGTCCATCGCCGTCACCAGCCACGAGTCGACCGCGGGGTCGAAGCGCTCCCGGGTCCAGTCCTCCCGCACCCACGCGTCGTCCATGTACGGCGCGCCGAGCACGGCCGTGTCGTAAGCGGCCTCGAGCGCCGCGACCTGTGGGACGTCGTCCACGGATCCCGGCCTCACCGTGTAACCCTCCGGCACTGCAGTCATCGGGTGACGCGCCCCTCGGCCCACGGCGCGACGTGGACGAGCTCACCCGCGCACACCACGGCCGCGATCCAGTCGTGGTCCGGCCGGTACACGACCGACTCGAAGTCCGGCGCGTGGATGACGACGAGATCGGCAGGCCCGCCGGCGGTGATCGTCCCGGTTCCGTCGTCGAGCCCGAGCGCGAAGGCCGCGTTGGCGGTCGCTGCTACGAGCGCCTCGACCGGCCGAAGTCCGTAGATACGGCACGCGAGCGCGATCACGAACGGCACCGAGTGGATGGGCGACGTCCCGGGATTCAGGTCCGTGCCTAGTGCGAGCGCGGCCCCTGCGTCGATCATCGCCCTCGCCTCTGGCTTCTTGGCTTGTCGCAAGGTGAACGTAGCGCCGGGAAGCAGAACCGCGCACGTGTCCGAGCCCGCCACATCGCCGATCGCGTCGAGGGACGAGTGGTTGAGATGATCCGCCGTAGCGAAGCCCCAGCGCGCAGCAAAGGACGCGGTCTGATTGTCGACGAGCTGATCCGCGTGCACTCTCATCCTCAGCCCCAGCTCCGAGGCCGCTTGCGCGAGGCGCGCCGCATGCTCGAGGGCGAACGCGATCGACTCGACGTAGAGGTCGCACGCGCTCGCCAAGCCTTCCTCCGCCGCCCGGGGCAGCAACTCGTTGGCCGCGCGCCCGATCCACTCTCCTTGCGTGTAGTCGCGCGGCACGGCATGCGCGGCGAGGCACGTCGTGACGACGCGCTGAGGGACGCGCTCGGCGAGGGTACGCGCAAGACGCAACTGCCGGAGCTCGGCGTCGACGCTCAACCCGTAGCCGGACTTCGTCTCGAACGTCGTCGTCCCCGAGGCGAGCATCGCGCGCGCGAGGCGCTCCGAGAAGTCGAGGGCTTCGTCGTCGGACGCCTCGGCCAGCATTCGCACCGAGCGAAAGATCCCGCCCTCCTCCGCGTGTATGGACTCGTAACGTACGCCCGTGAGCCGGGCTGCGTCCTCGTCCGCCCTCCATCCGTAGAACGGAAGGTGGGTGTGCGGATCGACGAAGCCCGGCACGACGGTGCAACCCGTCGCGTCGAAGCTCACCTCCGCGTCTGTCGCACCGCCGATCGAGGTCACGGACGCGTCGTCACACACGACCGAGGCGGTGTCGTCGGCCTGGATCGAGTGGAAAGCAGTTCCGCGCACGGGCCGCGGCGCATCGATTCGATAGACCTTGTCCGCGTTCGAAACGCACAGAGAGTGCGTCAATCGTCGCTCCGGGCGCGGCGGTCGACCTTCTTGTAGAGAAACGACCCGTCGTCGGCCTCGATGCGATCGACCTCTCCCCTCTTGCGCAGATAGGCGAGATGGGCGAGCGCCTCTCCGAGGGCCAGACGGCGTTGGAAGTGCAACAACGTCGATCCGAAGATCTCGTCGGTGATCTCGCTCGCGGTACGAGGCTCTCGGCGGACGACCTGGAGGATCGCCCCCAGCCGCCGGTCGTGGTGCCGCGCGATCACGCGCGCGCGATCCGCCCCCTCCTCGAACGGCCGTCCGTGACCCGGGAGGACGAGCGAGGGGTCGAGCTTCTCGACGCGCGCGAGCGAATCGAGGAAGTCGCCGAGTGGGTCCTCTTCGCCCTGTCGCTCGAAGTCGATGTGAGGCGTGATCGTCGGCAGGAGGTGATCGCCGGAGATCAGCGCCCCTCCGTCGGCGGTCCAGACGCAGACGTGTGACCGCGCGTGGCCCGGCGTGTGGACGATCTGCCACTCGCGGGCCCCGATCCGCACCCGCTCTCCCCCCTCGAGGGAGCGGGTCGCCTGCACGACCCCGGAGACGAACGGGCGCCAGTCCTCGAACGAGGTCAGCTCGTCCAGCTCGCCGATGCCTACTCCGTGGTCCGCCAGCAACTCGCGCAACCGCTCACGGCCCCCTTCGGGATCCTCGTACATACGAAGCTCGTCGCGCGCGAGCGAGTGCATCCACAGCTCACACCCGACCTCGCGCACCAGACGCGCGGCCATCCCGTAGTGGTCGATGTGACTGTGCGTCACGACCAGCCGGCCGACGTCGGACGGCGCTGCGTCGCACGCGGCCAGCGCGTCGACGAGATCGTCCCAGCCATGGTCCCGCGCGTCGTCCGGGACGTGGATGCCGCAGTCGACCAGCGTGTATCCGTCGTCGTCGCGTAGGAGATACGCGTTGACCTGGTCGAGACCCGGGAACGGGAGGGGCAGGACGAGCCGGAAGATGCCGTCGGCGGGCTCCCGCCGTCTGTGCTGCAACTACTCGTGCAGTTGCTCTTTGATCACGAACGAGACCCGCACCAGGACCCGATAAGTGATCTCACCGCCGTCGACCAAGCCGTCCACACGCTCGATCTCGAAACCGCTGACGCCCTTGAGGGTCAGGCTTGCCCGATCGATAGCCTGCGCGACCGCCTCCTCGATGGACGCGCCGGTCGCGGTCAAGTCGATGGACTTCTCTATGGACATGGAAAGCCCCCTTGATCGATCAAGGGGGCATCCTAGTGGTGAGTGAAGAGGAGCTAGATGGTGCGGTCGCCGAGGGGCGAGCAGAACGTAGGCGTGCGGTGGCACTTCACCGCAGGCCGGTTCTGGTTCGCACGCCGGCGGTAGTCCTGGGCGAAGACGTCTCGGGAGATCGCAAGCCACCACTTAGCGGCAGGGACCTTCAAGGAAGCGTCGGTGGGGCCCGACATCCACGTGCAACTCCTGCCGGTGGTCATTCGATTCACCCTTTCCTGCCTGTCGTCCAGGCCGTTGGTTCGGAGGTCCTTAGTGCATTCGCTGCCTAGGTGATTCGCCGGTGGCAGCAACGGTCCTTCCCCCGATGGGGTGAAGAAAACGCTGATTGAGGTGCGATACGCGGCGAAATGCCCGATTTCGGAAGAAGTCCTGCTAGACGTAGCCGCGGATCTCGGCCGCGTGCGCCACGCGCTCGACCGCGATGTCGAACGCGGCGTCGCGCAGTGACGTTCCTGCTTGCTCTGCCTTCGAGAACACGAGCTCGGTCGCGCGCGACATCCGTTTTTCCAGCTCGCGGTTGACCTCCTCGAGCTCCCACTTGAACTGCTGGATGTTCTGCACCCACTCGAAGTAGGACACGGTGACTCCGCCGGTGTTTGCAAGGATGTCGGGAACCACGGTGATGTCCCGATCGCGGAACACGTCGTCCGCCGCGGGGGTCGTCGGTCCGTTTGCCGCTTCGATTATGAGCCGCGCGCGGACGTCACCGGCGTTCTCCGTATTGATCACGCCGTGGATCGCTGCAGGGATCAGGATGTCGCACTCGAGCTCGAGCAGCTCTTCGTTCGACACCTCTTCGCCGTCCGGATACTTCGCGACCGACATCGCTTCACGCTGGTGCGCGGTCACCGCGTCGAGATCGAGGCCTTTCGGGTTGTAGGTCCCTCCTCCGACGTCGGACACGGCGACGACGCGCGCTCCTTCTTCCTTGGCGAGCGCGGCGGTCCAGAACCCGACGTTGCCGTATCCCTGGATGGCGACCGACGCCTCGTGCCAGTCGATCCCTTTGCGCTTGGCGGACTCGCGCGCGCAGATGACGACGCCGCGGCCGGTCGCCTCTTCTCGTCCCGGCGAACCGCCGAGCTCGACCGGCTTGCCGGTGACGATGCCGGGCGTGTACCCGTACTTCTGTCCGTACGCGTCCATCATCCACGCCATCGTCTGCGCGTTGGTGCCCATGTCGGGGGCCGGGATGTCGCGATTGACGCCGAGGATGTAGGAGATCATCGCGGTGAACCGCCGCGTCAGGCGCTGCAGCTCGTCTTGCGAGAGCAGCCCGGGCTGGCATTGCACGCCGCCCTTGGCCCCCCCGAAGGGAACGTCGATCAAGGCGTTCTTCCACGTCATCAACGCGGCGAGAGCGCGGACCTCGTCGAGGTCGGCCGACTCGTGATAGCGGATCCCGCCCTTGTACGGGCCGCGCGCGCCGTTGTGCTGGATCCGGTAGCCGCGGTAGACGGTGAGGCTGCCGTCGTCCATCCTCACCGGCACCTGGACGGCAAGCTCCCGATACGAGCTCGCCAGGACCTCACGCATCCGGTCGTCGAGCCCCAGCCTGGCCGCCGACTGGTGGAAGAAGTACGTCGCCGCCTCGAACGGCGTCATGTCATCGGTGGGGCGGGTCTCGGCGGTCACGGCGCCGGGCGCACCGATCGCTTCCGTCTTCTTCGGGTCGGCCGTGGGCCGCTTGGTCTGAGCCACCGGCCGCCGAGACTATCTGTTCGGCTCGCCCGAGGCTCGGGCCGCTCGACCCCGTAGTGGCTCGGTCCGTCACTTCGCGGGGGCTATCGCCTCCACGCTCCCGCCCTGGATCGTCTTGATCTCGGCCTTCTTTGCGCCGGAGAGGAACTCGCACGTCGCCTCGTAACCGATCCCGATCAGCTTGTCGGTGTAGGCCATCGACGCGAACGGCACGTACATGTCGACGTGCCCCGAGGGGAGGAGGACGAGGCGCACCTTCTCGGTGATGAACGCTTGCTCGATGACATAGCGCTGCGACCTCGCGAGCGAGAACGCGTGCAGCATGTAGTCGATCGGGCGAAGCAACGGACGACGCTGGTGCTGGTGCGAGGTCGAGTTGAGCACGTAGATAGTGCGCGCCCCCATCGTCGCGGCCGGAGCGATGGGCACGTTGTTAACCACGCCACCGTCGATGTACAGCTTTCCGCCGACGTCGACGGGCGGGAACACCCCGGGCATCGCCGTGGACGCGAGGAGCGGCTCCATGAGACGTCCCGACGTGAACAGCTCCTCTGCGCCGCCCTCGAGCTCCGTCGCGACCATCCCGAGTGGGATCTGCGCGTCCTCGAAGCGCACGTCGGCCCCGAGGCGCGTCTCCACCAGCTTACGGATGCCCGAGTTGTCGAAGACGCGGTTCCCGCGGACGAGGAAGCGCGCCCACGACGCCCTGAACCGTCCGCCGGGGAACAGGTCCGAGTCGGTGAGGCCCCGCCACAGGCTCTCGAGGTTCTTGACCCCCTCGGGCGATGGATCGAACGCGGTCCAGGTCGCGTTGAGCGCCCCTACCGACGTCCCCACGACCATGTCGGGCTTGACGTCGAACTCGAGCAGCGCCTTGAGCGCCCCGACCTGCATCGCACCCAGGGGGCCGCCACCGGAGAAAGCGAACGCGACGCGCTCCTCGCGCCGGCGAAGGGCGAGACGGCGAAGCCACTGGGTGCGCGACGGCTGTGTGGACATGTGTGAATCATCGACCGCCCGTGACCCCTAGCTGAGGGGCGGTTGCCTAATTATGGGTGCCCGACGCGAGTTCGGGTGCCAAGCCACGAGACCCCCGGGCGGCCGCGCTAGCCCACCCGGCGATCGTCTCGACGATCGCGGCGTAGCAAGAGGCCCCTAGCCGGCGCGCTTGCGGGCCTGCGAGGCCTTCTTCTGGGCGGTCTTCTTCGCCGCGGCGGACTTCTTCTGCGCCGTCTTCCGAGCCGCGGCGCTGCGCTTGCGCGCCTCGGCGCTCGAGGTCTTGGCCGCCTTCTTGGTCGCGTCGGCGGCCTTCTTCGACGACGACTTGACCTTCTTGAACTCCTTGGTCTTGACGAGCCCCTTGGCGCTCTTCTGGCCCGCCTTCACGGCGGTCTCGACGAGTTTCACGCCGGTGGCCGCGGCGGCCTTCACGGCCTTGCCTGCGACCTTCGCTTGCTTCTTGGCCTTCTTGGCGTCGCGCGTCTTTGCGACCTCACGAGCGGTCTTGCCCGCGGTCTTCACGACCTTCTTGCCCGCGTCCCCCAGGCTACGAGCCGCCGCGCCCACCTGCTTGCGCGCCTCCGCCGCCTGCTTGGACGCCTTGCTCACCCGTGGCATACGGAACCTCCCTCTCGCTCAAGTCGCAGTCGTCGGGCGAGATTACCCCGAACCACTCAGCGGTCGAGGTGGACGCGCAGCCACGTGCGGCGGCCGCACGCGGGACAGCGGAACCACGAGAAGTGGTAGCGGATCATAGGTAGGTGGAAGTGGACCGGCAGCATGAGCGCGGCCAGCTCGAGATAGGACACGCGCGTCTCCTCCCGGCACGACGAGCACTCGACCGTGCACGAGAACGGCTTCTTCTCGGTCACGCTGTACAGCGCGTATTTGCCAGGAGACGACGCCCCGGGCCCGGTGCTCATTCCGCGGGCTCCGGCTCTTCTGCAGAGCTCTCAGCGGACGGACCCTGCTCGATCCGCCGGGCGAGCGCGCGGTAGGCATCCGCCCCCGGATGGTTCGGGGCGAAGCTCAGGATCGAGCGCCCGGCCTGGCTCGCCTCGGCGAAGCGGATCGACTTCTTCACCGGCGGCTCGAGGACGTCGACCTCGTAACGCCCGCCGACGTCATCGAGGACCTCGCGCGCATGACGCGATCGTCCGTCGAACATCGTCGGGATGACGCCGGTTATCTCGAGGTTCGGGTTCGTGAAGTGGCGGATGTCGCCGAGGGTCTCGATCAGCTGCCCGACGCCGCGGTGCGACAGCGCCTCGCACTGCAACGGGATGAGGACCTCTCCCGCCGCGGTCAACCCGTTGATCGTGAGGATGCCGAGCGACGGCGGGCAGTCGATGATGACGTAGTCGTAGCGGCCGGTGACGTCTCTGAGCGCGCGTTCGAGCGCGTACTCACGCCCGGTCTTCGCAACGAGGATCGCTTCGGCTCCCGCGAGGTCGATGTTGGCGGGAACGAGATCGACCTCGCGCGCGAGGACCACCTTCTCGATCGGCAGCCTCCGGACGAGCACGTCGTTGACGGTCTCCTCCAGCGCGTCGGGGTCGCACCCGAGCGAATAGGTCAGCGCGCCTTGAGGGTCGAGGTCGACCGTGAGAACGCGCCGGCCCATCTCGGCCAGCGCAGCCGCGATCGAGAGCGTGCTCGTCGTCTTCGCGACGCCGCCCTTCTGGTTCGCGAACGCGATGATGCGCGCCATGGCTAGTCGCCGGCACCGTTGCCCGCGGCCGGCCCGTCGTCGGTGGGCACCTGCAGGCTGAGCGATGCGAGGAGCGACTTCACCTCGTCGGGCTGCCACCCCCGATCGCGCAGCTCGAGCACGAGCCGCATCGTCACGTCTCCCATCTCCTCGTGCTCGAACGACTCGTAGCCGTCGAGGAACCCGCGCGAGTAGTCCCACGACACGTACTCGCTCGGGTCAGGATCGAACGCCGGCTCGTGCACCGGTGACTCGCCCTGGTCGAGGAGCTCACGCAGGTTGCCGGCGAGTAGGTCCCACGTCAGGTAGTGATCCTCGTCACAATCCGGGCAATAGAACACGGCCCCCTTGAGGCCCTTCGGCCCCAGCACCTCTTTCAGCACCTGCACGTCGACGAGGTCCTGCTGGAGCGCCTCACGCTCGTCGTCCCCGAGCGGGGCTTCCTCTCCGAAGGGACCGGTGTCTTCCATGTCTGCATCG
>DATBND010000419.1:0-11338 GCA_036554505.1 Actinomycetota bacterium
CGATCACGGCCGGCGGCAAGACCAAGACGATGAAGGTGCACGTCGAGCGAGGCCAGAAGCTGAACCTCGGCACGATCAAGCTCTAAGTCGCCGAGTACCACCACCGACTCTCAAACGGGAGCCCACACGGGCTCCCGTTTCCTTTTACGCGCCTGTTCCGCTGGACCCTGCGGACCCGCGCGCACGCATCCCCGGCCATTTGTTGCTCGAGACGCAATCAGTCGCCGGAGAAAACACGTTCGCGCGCCGGATGCCGACACAATCGACGGATGGCGACGATCGTCGAGACCCAGCGGCTTCGGCTCCGAGAGTTCGCTCGATCCGATCTCGACGTCCTTGCCGAGATGGTCGGCGACGAGGAGCAGGTGAGGTTCTACCCCCGGCCGAAGACCAGGGACGAGGCGGCCGCGTGGATCGATCGCAATCTCAGGTTCTACGAGACCCTCGGATTCGGGTTCTGGCTGGTGGAATCGCTGAGCTCCTCGGCTTTTCTCGGCTACTGCGGAATCCGGCCCGTGGAGCTCGGCGGCGCTCCGGAGGTCGAGCTCGGCTGGCATACGAAGAAGACCGTGTGGAAGAGGGGCATAGCCACGGAGGCCGCGACCGCGGCGGTTCGTCTCGCGTTCGATCGTTTCGCCCTTTCGAGGCTCGTCGCACGGATCCATCCCGATCACCGCGCGTCGAGGCGAGTCGCGGAGAAGCTGGGCATGACGGCGGGGGCCACGATGATTCATGACGACTATCCCTTCGTCGTCTACGAGATCGAGGCCTCACAGCCCCCCAGGACCTGAGGCCCGACGCGGCCTGGGACGAGGGTCGTGCGGCCCCGTCGACGGAACCTCCCGAACTTACGCGGTGTACATGGCGTCGTAAAGGGAAGAGAACGGCGAGCGCGCGAGGAGGACGGGATGGTGCGGCGGACGAGAGCCCTGATGGCCGTGATGCTCTTGCTAGGAGCCTGCGGGCAGGCGAGCTCGAGCCCGGCGCGCGGACCGAGCGCGGCCGGTGACGTCCTCTACATCTCCACCGAGACGGGCCTCCGGCTGGTGTCATCGGACAGCGGCGACGGCATCGTGGACGTGCCCGGGGGCATCGCGTCCCCCGACAACAGCGTGCTCGTAGCGACCGAGCGCGATGGCGCGGAGACCGTCGTTCGACGCATGGATGCCGACGGCAAGGAGCTGACCCGCTGGAAGGTACCGGGCGAGGTCGAGGCGCGCGTCGTCTCGCCCCTCGGGACGAGCGTCGCGCTCACCGAAGCCACCGGAGACTCCGCCTCCGACCCATACACGCCCGTGCCGAGGGAGCGGACGCGCGTCGTCGTCGCGACCGCGGATGGCAGCGTCGAGGAGTTCGATCTCCCGGGCAACTTCGAGCCCGAGGCGTTCTCCACCGAGGACGACGAGCTGTTTCTCCTCGAGTACCTGCCGGCGCTCGCGCCGACCAAGTACCGGGTCAGGCGCCTCCTCCTCGGAAAGGGGATCGTGCAGCCGATCGGCCGCCTCAAGACCGCTGCTCCGAACCAGATGCAGGGCACGGGGCGCGCCCAGGTCTACTCACCGTGGGGCGACGAGCTGTACACGCTCTACACGCAACAGTCTTCGGCGGGTCACGAGAGCGGTGCCTTCAGCGGTAATCACGCCTTCGTGCATCTCTTGAACCTGAGCGGATCGTGGACCCACTGCATCGACCTGCCGCACACGTTCGGACACGGCGACGCGACCGCAAGCGCGATCACGGTCTCGCCCGACGGCACGAACCTGTTCGTCGTCGATTGGACCAATGGACAGGTGGCGGTGGCGGGCCCGAAGAAGGTCAAGGTCACGCGCACCGCGTCCGTTTCGTTCGGAGCACCCGACGACCGCACGTTCGCGGCGGCATCGGACGATCTGCTGTACGTCGGCGGCGGCTCGGAGGTCGTCGTCCTCGACGCCGCGACGCTGGAGGTCGCCTTCCGTTGGGCCGCGCCGGACGAGGTCACCGGGCTCGCATTGAGCGAGGACGGCGTGCGTCTCTACGTCGCCTCCGGTGAGACCGTCACGGCGGTCGACTCCGCGAGCGGAGAGGTCACCGGCGAGACCGAGGCCGAGGGCGCGCTGGGGCTCGCCCACGCCGCCCCGGCCCCCTAGCTCTCGACTAGTCCACCAGCTCTCGACGGATTCCCCGCGGGCCCCTCGCGGCGCGCAGCCCGATTGAGGGAAGGTGTCCCGGCAAGGGGCGTCGAAGCTCTCCGTTGGACCGGCCAGGTTCGACGACGACCCGGCAGGGTAGGGCGCAGACGGCTCGTGCGACGCGATGAGGGGCAGCTCGTCGGTGGCGGATCAAGGCGACGATGCCCCCACGCTGTGGAAAGGGGCACAGATGCGGCGACTGCTCGTGGCGGCAGCTCTCTCGGCGCTCGTGGCCATGGGATCACTTCCCGCCGGCGCATCCGATCTCGAGATGCCGGCCAACACGGGCACCATCACGCTGCCGGGTGCGGGTGCGCTCCTCGGCCCGGGGGGGCCGCGCGATCTCACCGTCCCGCTCGGAGACGATCCGACGGGTCGCGTCGACGCCTGGATCCCCCAAGACCCCGGCACGAAGAGGTGGATCACGCTCGACTACGGGCCCTACCTCATCCATCCCGGTTCGGACCTGTCGCGCATGGACGTGGAGATCGTCGGTGCCGACGGTTACGCCGTCGGCTTCGAGCCGTCGGTGGTGGGCGTCGACGGGGAGCCGTTGAGCAGCCACGTCATCCACATCCACCATGCGCACTGGTACTGGCTCGATCCCGAGCGAGCGGACTATCACAAGTGGATCTACGGGACCGGCGAGGAGCGCACCCAGGGGAGCTTCTGGCCGCGCGCGAGACAAGACCCCCGGTTCAAGGACGGCCTTCGGTACGGAGTGGAGCTAAAGGCCGGCGACCGTCTCGGCTTCCTCTCGATGTTGCACAACAAGTCGGCCGAGCCGCAGACGGTCTATCTGCGCGTGCGCATCGAGTACGTCTACGGCACCAACGACTCGATCCAGGAAGCCAAGAAGTGGGACTTCCACAACCTCTTCCCGACGCTCATCGGTTCTACGTTCAACGTGCCCCGCACGGGCGGCATCTACAACTTCCCCGTGGACGCGACCGAAAAGACGATCGGCCCCCACACGAACTATCACAACCCCGTTGACGGAACGAAGGTGGTTCCGGGCGTCGGCCAGGTGGTGAAGGTGCCGTTCTCCGGGACGGTCGTCGCGGCGGCAGGGCACATGCACCCGGGCGGCAAGGAGGTCGTGGTCTCCAACCTCGGACGCGCTGGTGACCCCTGTCCCGATGACGGTGACGAGTTCCCCGGCGTGACGGCGGTTCGCAGTCGGAACATCCCGCGTGGCGGCGTGTTCGGCTCCGAGGAGTTCCAGATGGGCGTCACACAGGACGGCTGGCGCATGTACGTGCGCAAGGGCGATCGGCTGGTGGTCAACGCGTGTACGACTCCCGCGAGTACGGGTTTCCCGACGCCATGAGCTACTTCGGGTTCTACACCGACACGTCGGAGCCGACGAAGCCGTCCGACGCGTGCAGGGTCGAGCTCTTGAACGACTCGCGGGCCTCGACGGCCGAGATCGCGCGCACCGTGACCAACCAGGAGTGGATGATGCATCACCCGCTCGACACCTGTACGAAGTGCGACGACGCTCAAGCGAAGCCCGAGGCGGGTCCCGCCAGCAACGTCGTCCACATCGCGGGCTTTCAGTACCTCCCCGGGAACGCGGGATTCGTAGGCCAACCGGCCGGGCCACCGGTCGTGCAGAAGGGCGACGACATCACCTTCGTGAACGAGGACTTCGCGGTGGCCGCCGTTCGCCATAGCGTCACTTCATGTCGCGCTCCGTGCAACGGGGAGTACGTGGCCAACTATCCGCTCTGGGACGGGGAGTTCCACTCCGGAGCGCTCGGATACATGTGGGAGGAGACCTACGTCAACGCGAGGAGCGAGCCGATGTGGACACTCGACACGGCGGAGCTCGCGCCGGGCTGGCACACTTACTTCTGCCAGCTGCACCCGTGGATGCGAGGGTCGTTCATAGTCGAGTGAGAGGTCTCATCTGAGTCAGGCTGCGGCGCTCGAGCCGATCGAGGACTCGTCCGAGAGATTCCGGCGCAGCCTGGCCGCGCCTGTTGGCCTCCCGACGAACCTGGGCGTAGCCGCTCTAGCGCTCTTTACCTTGTGGCTCTACAGCATGCCGCCCGGCCATGGGTTCGGCGGCTATCTCATGGTGATGGCGACGTGGGCTGCGATCGGTGTGTACTGGTTCGCTCGTCTCGTGGGCGCCATGGTTGCGGGAGGCCGTCGCGCGGTGCTCGGCAGGTGGGTGCGCTGGCTGATTGCGCCGGCGATCGTGCTCGTGACGGTAGGGCTGATCGTGACGTCCGCGCCGTTGCACGCGCGGGTCGCGGTGAGCCTCCGCGCGATGAACGACCTCGCGCGCGCGGCGATGGACGCCCCGGTTCCGGGTGACGGCGTCCATTCCAGCGACTCGGGCGGTCCCGGACAGTTGCTGCACCCGGCCGAGTTCCCCGAGCGCGTCGGGATGTTCCCGGTCACGCGGGTCGACGCGTACGAGGGGGGCATGCGATTCCTCGTAACCGGCGAGGGCGTCGACGACTCGACGATCCCGCCCCTCGTGGACTACTCGCTCGACGAATACGGCTTTGCCTACAGCCCGTCGGGCCGGCCCCCGCGCATCGGCGAGGACACCTACTGGCACTTGCGCGGGGCGTGGTACCTGTGGGAGGAGAGCTGGTAGCCGTCTCGGCCTAGCGGTGCTCCGGGTTGGGCTGATCCCACCGACACCCGGCGTCCCATTCCGATCTCTGGTTGCCGTGGGCGGGAAAGCCACCGCGGTCCTTGAGCATGCGTGCGGTGTGCATGAGGTTGTAGGTCATGAACGTCGTGTTGCGATTCGTGAAGTCGTTGTCGAGCCCGATCCCGTCGTCGCCGTACGACGGGCCGGGCCCGGCCTCGCCGATCCACCCGGCGTCGGCCTGCGGCGGGATCACATACCCGAGATGTTGCAACGCGTAGAGGATGCTCATCGAGCAATGCTTGATGCCGTCTTCGTTCCCGGTGATCAGACAGCCTCCCACCCGGCCGTAGTACGCGTACTGTCCTTGCTCGTTAAGAAGGCTCGAGTTCCCGTACAACCGCTCGATGAGGTGCGTGCACACCGACGACTTCTCGCCGAGCCAGATCGGGGATCCGATGACGAGGATGTCGGCGGCGAGAACCTTCTCGAAGATAGCGGGCCACTCGTCGGTCGCCCACCCGTGCTCGGTCATGTCGGGCCACACACCCGTGGCGAGGTCCAGGTCGACGGCGCGTAGGAGCTCGACCGCGACGCCCTGGTTGCGCATGATCTCCATCGACTTGTCCATGAGCAATTGGGTGTGCGACGGCTCGGGCGATCGCTTCAGCGTGCAGTTCACATAGAGGGCACGCAGGTCACCGAAGTCGAGGCGGTCGTCGGGCGCTGTCTCTGCTGCTCGGGACATGGTCCGGGCTCCTCTCGTGATGGTGGCGCGGTGATCGTCGCGCTTTGGGGGAGGGCGTGCGGTCCTAGAACCGCTATCGGGGTCATTTATCCTGCGACCTCTCGCAGAGGGGTAGCCCGACAAAGGAGAGGAGGCCTGATCACGGTGGGCCGAGCTGAAGCCGGGACTGGTGATCGAACGGTCGGAGATGGACGCGGATGGGGCTGGCTGAAGCTCCTTCGGTGGAGCGCCATCGGGGCGGTTGTCGTCGTCGCGCTGATCAACCTGTTCGCCGGGATAATCCCGCCGCTCATCGTCTTCGCGGTCGTCTGGATCGGTGCGCTCGTCTGGCTCGGACGAGCCGAGAAAGGCCCTGCGATCCTGCTGCTCGTCTCGTTCGTCGCGTTCCTGGCGCTGAGCGCTCCCTTCGTCATCCCGACGCTGACCGTGCCTGCTTCCGCCGGGGACTTCATCCTCAATCTCGCGTCGCTACTGGCCGCGTTGACCGGCATCGCCGCGGCGGTGGCCGTCCTTCGTGGCCGGGGTGTCGTGGCCGGGCCCGCTCGCACGATCGGGCTCGCGGTCGTCGCGATTCTCGTCGTGGGGTCGGCGTTCTCGATCTTCTCGACTGTCACCTACGACAACGCAACGGTGCGCGAGGGCGACATCAGCCTCGTGACGAAGGACGTCGAGTTCGCCGACCCGACGCTCGAGGCAGAGGCCGGTGAGATCTCGGTCTTCGTCGACAACGAGGACGCCACGCTCCACACGTTCACGATCGACGAGCTCGACGTGGACCTGGACATCCCCGCGTCGAAGTCCGCGCGGGTGACGTTCCAGGCCGAGCCCGGGACGTACGAGTTCTACTGCGTCCCTCACAAGGGCGATATGGAGGGCACGATCGAGATTCGCTGAGGCGGTCATGGCGCAGATGTCGCGCGTCGAGGGCATCTCACTGCAGTGGGGTGAGAGCCTCTGTTGGGACGACCGGCGAGGGCGGCTCTACTTCGTCGACTGCGTCGCGCGCACGTTGCACTGGCTCGACGGCGTGGAGCCCCCGGCCGCGACCTTGCCGATGCCGAGCATCCCCACTGCCGTCGTGCCGACCGAGGACGATCGGCTCGTCGTCGCGCTCGCGGACGGGCTCCACGCCGTCGATCCGGATGCGGGATCGATCGAGCTGGTGGCGCGGTACCCCGACGGGCTCGGAGGGCGTGCCAACGACGCCTGTGCCGATCTCCACGGGAACCTCGTGACGGGCACGCTGAACCTCGAGCTCGGCGCGCGCGCCGGCTCTTACTGGTGGTACTCGACCGTGCACGGATGGCGCCGGCTGGATGACGGGATCGGCAACGCGAACGGCCCGGCCGTCGTCGAGCGCGATGGGACGTCCACGCTCGTGTTCGCCGACACCCACGCGGGCGTCCTCTACGCCTACGACTACGACGGCGACGCCGGGACCGTGAGCAACCGGCGGGAATTCGCGCGCACCGACGAATTCGGAGGTATGCCCGACGGCGCGTGTGCCGATGCCGACGGGGGTGTTTGGAGCTGCATCTTCGGAGCGGGCAAGATCGCCCGGTTCACGGACGGCGGCGCCGACGAGGTCCTCGACACCGGCGCGTCCCTTACGAGCGACGTGACGTTCGGCGGGGAGGGCATGGACCGGCTGTTCTTCGTCTCGTTGTCGATCGGCGACGACTCGCCGGACGCGGGCGCGCTCATGGCGGTCGAGGGTGTCGGCCGCACGGGCCGCCCCGAGCCGCGCGTCAGGCTTTGATCAGGCGGACCCGTATGCCGGAAGCCAGGCCCCCCGCAGCTGACCGGCTTCTTCGGATGCCAGATATGCGATGGACGCCGCGACGTGCGCGGGGCTCACCCACCGGGAGGGATCCGCATTGGGCATGGCGCGCCGGTTTGCCGGCGTGTCCAGGGTCGACGGAGCGATCACGTTCGCGGTGACGCCCGTGCCGACGGTCTCCTCCGCGATCGTCTCGGCGAGCACGGCAACGCCCGCCTTGGCGATCGCGTACGCGGCCTGTCCCGCGCGATCCTGGCGCGCGGTTCGGCTCGACACGAGAACGATGCGACCCCAGTCGCGTTCGAGCATCCGCGGCAGGACGGCGCGCGCACACAGGAACGCGGAGCGAAGGTTGAGCTGGTGCATGCGATCCCACGTCGCGAGCGAGTGCTCGTGCACGCGTTCTCCGCCCTTCCACCCTCCGACGAGATGAACGAGGACGTCGACCGGGCCCAGCTGGGACTCGATGGTCTGCAGCGAGTCACCGATCGACCCTTCGTCGGTGACGTCGGTCTCTACGAGCATCCTCCGTTCGGGATCGAGCGTGCCCAGCGCGGCGTCGAGGGCCTCGGCCTCCTCCTTGACGACCCACGTCACAGCGACCCGATGGCCGTGGTGGAGGAGCGCGGTCGTCACCACCGTGCCGAGCGCACCCGTGCCGCCCGTCACCAGCACGGTCCGCCCGGTCTCGCCCTTCGTGTCCATGGCACCTCCTCGTGGACCGCCTTCATAACCGGCCCGCTCGCCTCGTCGGAACCATCATTAAGTTGACACTTAAATAAGTGACTGCTTAGATAACGACGTGGAAGAGCCCCTGCGAGCCCTGGCCGAGCCGAATCGCCGGCGGATCCTCGCCCTCGTGCGCGACGGCGAGATGAGCGCCGGGGAGATCGCTTCGCACTTCGACGTCTCGGGGCCGGCGGTGTCGCAACACCTCCGCGTCTTGAAGGAAGCGGGCCTCGTAGACGAGCGGCGCGACGGCACGCGGCGGCTCTACTCCCTGCGACGAGAGGGATTGCTCGAGGTCCGTGAGTTCTTCGAGCAGTTCTGGGCTCGTGGCCTCGAACGACTCAAGTTCGCGGCCGAGGCCGACGAGCGCAACGAGAGGAGACGACGTGCCGGGCGATAGGACGCTCACCGAAGGAGTCGCGCTGGAGGTCCTCGTCGAGGCGTCCCCGGAGACGATCTTCCCATTCTTCACCGATCCCGAGAAGATGGTCCGCTGGAAGGGGACGCGCGCCGAGCTCGACCCGCGTCCGGGCGGCGTCTACAACGTCGACGTGACACATCAGGCCCTGGCGCGCGGAGAGTACGTCGACGTCGACGAGCCGAGGCGCGTGGTCTTCACGTGGGGTTGGGAAGGCGACGACGTCGTTCCGCCGGGATCGAGCACCGTCGAGGTGACGCTCGAGCCGAAGGGCGGCGCGACGCTCGTCAGGCTCGTGCACAAGGGGCTGCCGGAATCGAAGCGCGATCTACATCGCGAGGGCTGGGAGCACTTCTGCGAGCGACTTCGCATCGTCGCCGGCGGTGGCGACCCCGGCCCCGATCCCCTTCTCACTCGAGATAGTCAGACGAAATGGGAAGGAGAGACCGATGGGTAACCCGGTTGTGCATTTCGAGATCACGTCGAAGGACCACGACGCGCTTCAGTCGTTCTATTCGGACGTCTTCGACTGGAAGCTCACTCCGATGGAAGGCATGCCGTATACGTCCGTCGACACCGGCGAGCGGCCCACCGGTGGGATCGGTGCCAGCCCCGAGGGCTATCCAGGACACGTGACCTTCTATGTCATGGTCGACGACCCGGCACAGGCATTGAGTGACATCGAAGCGCGCGGCGGCAAGACAGTTCAGCCGGTCATGGACATCCCGGGCGGCCCGACGATCGCACTGTTCGCCGACCCTGCCGGAAACACTGTCGGTCTGATCAAAGCCTGACCCGACTGCCCCGCTCCTCCTCCGGCCGGCGGAAACTGCCGCGCCGGCCCATGTAGAGCGCGCTCGTCGTTAGGCTTGCAGGAGCGCGGAGGAGGGGGAGTCGATGAAAAAGAAGGTCAGGTTGCTGGTCCTCGTCGCAACGCTGGCCATGCCGCTCGTGTGGATGCCCAGCGCGAAGGCATGCAGCTGCGCGCCGAGCGACCCCCGCGATACCTTGCACGCGACCGAGGGCGCCTTCGCGGGGACCTACGTGGGCCGCGAGCCGACCGATCCCGCAGATCCGTACGCCGATTACGACTACATCTTCGACACCGACGAGGTCTACAAGGGCGACGTCGGCGACCCCGTCCGCGTGCGGTCCGCGTCGAACGGCGCGGCGTGCGGTCTGGAGTACGCCGAGGGTCAGTCGGTCGCGCTCTTCCTCGAGCGAGACGGTGAGACCTGGCGCTCCAGTCTCTGCTACACGGTCGACCCCGAGCGTCTCGAAGAAGCCGCTAGACCGTTCCCCGCCCCGAACGCCAAGGGCGCTGCGCGATTGTTGATCGGAGGCAGCTTTGGCGAGGTTCGCGTGCTGGCCGTCGACGCGCGCGGCCGCACCGCCGGTTACGGCTACGGGGATGGGGACGCGCTGCACTTGTCGGCGTGTCCGGGCGGCAAGAAGACGAGCGAGGTCGTGGACAGCTTCTCCACCTTCCGGCCTTTCGTCGACGTGCGCCGGATCGCGGATCTCGAGGTGCGCAGGACCATCAAGGGGCCGCGCTCGTGGCGGAAGGAGTCCGCGAACGCGGTCGAGGCCCGTTGCGTGTCCGCCGACGGCGGCACCGTCGTCTTCGCGCGTCGCTTCGGCGGCGACGGAGACGAAGGCGACCTCGTGCTGTTCTCGGAGAACGGGGCGAAGGTCATCGCGTCCGGGTCGCTCGACGCGGCGGGGCTGGGACGTCGCTCGGCCTACGTGGCGCGCGGCCGAGAGATCGTCCGCGTCGACTACGACACGGGAGAGCGTCGCTCCGTCGGAAGACTTCCGCGAGCGGTATCGGCCCTCGCGGTGGAGCCCGGCGGGGGCCTGATCGCGGGCGTCTTCGGAGCCAGCTATCAGAACGATGACCCGCCCGCGGAGCTCTTCCTCATGAACGGCCGGAGCGGACGCGTCCAAGCTCGTCACGAGCTCGAGCGCGACGATTCGGGATCGGGCGTCCTGACGTGGCTCGACGACGACAAGCTGCTGTTCTCGCGCCGTTTTCCAAATGCGCTCGTCTTCGGCAGGGATCTCGATCGGACGGCCACGTTGCAGGACTGGTTCCCGATCGGGTCCACCGCGATTCGGTGCAAGGCTCTAGGTGTCGGCGACGGCGCGCTCGTGCGCTCGTCGGCGTGCGACGGTGGCGGATATCAGCTCGTGCGGGAGTTCTTCTCGCCGGTCACGTACTCGATCCTCGCGCTGCCCAGAGATACGAAGATCGACGCGCCGCCTAAGAGCTAGAGCGCCTCGCTCTCGGGGTTACGAGTAACGGAGATCTCGAAGTCCGTGCCTGCGGGTGCGTTGGGGTTCGCGTCGATCATCGCGGCGTCGAAGACGAGGAAATAGAGGTAGTCCTCGTTTCGGGCGGTCGCGATCTGGCTTCCGGACACCTCGTGCACGGAGATCCCTGCGGTTTCGAACCGTCCGAGCACGTCGAGCTTCGCCACCTCGATCGGCTCGGTCGCGGCATACCAGCGCACGAGGCCGGGGCAGGTGCGCTCGCCTTGCGCACAATCGGAGTCGTAGTTTCCGCTGAGCTGCGTGATCGTGTGGGGCATCTCGATGACGTCGATCTGCGCGGCGAGGTCCTCTTCGGAGCCCGGCGTGGGCGCGCCACATGACGCGAGCACCAACAGGCCGGCCGTCGCCAGCCTCCGCCAGGTCCTCCTCCGACATCTCGCCATCGAGACCTATGTCGGCAGGCGCGCGCATCCCATTCACCCTCGGGAGGACCGGAGAAGACGAGAGCCCGGGGCCTAGCGGCTCCGGGCTCTCGCCGTTGCGGTCTGGTCGGGCTTCGTCGGGCGCAGAACCTTGCAGGCGCCGGCTCTCGAACGACGCCGCCGTT
>DATBND010000420.1:0-6362 GCA_036554505.1 Actinomycetota bacterium
TGTCTTTGGTCATCGAAGCGCAATCCTAGGCCGCCCGCCCGGGCCGCCGGGGAGGGAATACTCCCTGCGTGGAGGACGTTTTTGTGACTGGAGCACAACATGTTCACCCTTCCACTGAGGGAGGGATTCCCGTACCATGAGGCGAATCAGTTCCGAAGCACAGAAAGCACCATCCCGTGACTTCCCGTCGAGGGAACGGTCAGGCGCCCGGCACCAGCCGCCCACGCGGCAGCTTCCTCAGCGAAGCACACGAGCCGGCGCCCGTTCCCGGCGAACCACGGGCTCAGGCGGCGGCTCGCGGGCCGCTCCCGGAGCTAGCCGACCGACCTAGCGTCGAAAGAGGTTGATAACGACATGGCCCAGGCAACGCGTCCCTACGACAACAGGGAGGAAGCGGCACACGAAGATCTCGTGCGGCAGTACCTGCGCGAGATCGGCCAGTACCCGCTTCTGACCGACGTGCAGGAGGTCGAGCTCGCCAAGGCGATCGAAGACGGCGAGAAGGCGCAGGAGAAGCTCGACAAGGCCAAGAAGCTCACCGACAAGCAGCGCCGCGACCTCCAGAGCAAGGCGCGCGTCGGGCGCCAGGCGAAGCGTCGCTTCATCCAGTCCAACCTCCGCCTCGTGGTCTCGATCGCGAAGAAGTACTCGGCCGCCGGCCTCCCGCTTCTCGACCTGATCCAGGAGGGGAACCTCGGGCTCATGCGAGCGGTCGAGAAGTTCGACTACCAGCGCGGCTTCAAGTTCTCGACCTACGCGACGTGGTGGATCCGCCAGGCGATCACGCGGGCGATCGCGGACAAGGCCCGGACCATCCGGATCCCCGTGCATATGGTTGAGACCCTCTACCGCGTGCGCAAGGTCCAGAGCGAGCTGCTCGAGAAGCTCGGGCGCGAGCCGACGATCGAGGAGATCGCCGACCAGTCCGACCTCACGCCCGAGAAGGTGCGCGAGGCGTTCCGCGTCCTGCCCGAGCCGGTCTCGCTCCACGAGCCGGTCGGCGACGAGGACGCAGAGCTCGGCGACTTCATCGAGGACGAGGACGTCGAGGGCCCGTTCCAGGCGGCCGCCGTGGCGCTTCGCCAGGAGGACCTGTGGGACATGCTCGGGTCGCTGTCGGACCGTGAGCGCAAGGTGCTGGCGCTTCGCTTCGGCCTCATCACCGGCGAGCCGCGCACGCTCGAGGAAGTAGGCAAGGAGTTCAACCTCACGCGCGAGCGGATCCGCCAGATCGAGGCGAAGGCGCTGTCCAAGCTGCGCCACCCGAGCACGCCCGGCAAGCTCCGGGACATGGTGACGATCTAAAGAAGATCTCTCTTCAGACGTACCAGGGCCCCGGGTGACCGGGGCCCTTTTCTATTCGGAGCAAGCGATGATCGCGATCGAAGCACGAGAGCTCAGCAAGACGTTCGGCCGGCGCGGCGACGGCGTCGTGCACGCGGTGCGCGACGTGACGTTCGTGGTCGAGGAGGGTGAGCGTCTCGCGTACATCGGCCCCAACGGGGCAGGCAAGTCGACGTCGATCAAGATCCTCACCGGGATACTCCACCCGTCGTCGGGCGAGGCACACGTCCTGGGGTTCGTGCCGTGGAAGCAACGCGGTGAGCTCGCTCGCCACATCGGCGCGCTGTTCGGCCAGCGCTCACAGCTCTGGGCCGAGCTACCCGCGCGCATCGGCCTGAAGCTGCTGGGCGCCATCTACGGGCTGGACGCGAAGGGGGCCGCGGCGCGCATCGACGAGCTCGGCGAGCTGCTCGGGGCCACCGACCTGTTCGACGTGCCCTATCGCAACCTCTCGCTCGGGCAGCGCATGCGGTGCGAGCTGACCGCCAGCCTGCTCCATAGCCCGCGGGTCCTGTTCCTCGACGAGCCGACGATCGGCCTTGACCTCGTCGCCAAGCAGCAATTCCGCTCGCTGATCATCCGTTTGAACGAAGAGCAAAAGACGACGATCTTCTTGACCTCGCACGACGTTGCGGACATCGAGCAGGTCGCGCGCCGTGTCGTCGTCATCAACTTCGGGACGATCATCTTCGACGACAAGGTGTCGAGCCTCAGACGATCGGCTCTGACGACCAAGCTCGTCGAGGTCCGCTTCGAGTCCGACGCGCCGTCAATCGAGCTGCCGGGGGTGTCGGTGGTGAAACGCTCAGCCGAGGGCTACAAGCTTGCGGTCGACACCAGGCAACGGACCATCCGCGAGGTCCTCGACGAGTTGCTCGACCACCACCCGGTGGCCGACATCTCCGTGACCGACCCGCCACTCGAAGACGTCATCGCCAGCATCTATTCGGAGAAGAGCCGATGAGCCGCGCGCTCACGGCCGCGCTTACGACGTCGGCGCAGCGGTTGTGGCGTCACCGTCCCCCGCTCGTGGCGCGCGTCCTTATGTACCTCGTCGTGCTCGTCGTGCTTGCCGCGTTGTGGCGCGCCGCGATCGGCGAGCACGGGGCCATTGCCGGTTACGACTTCCCGGCCATGCTCTGGTACCTGACGATCGCCGAGGCGGCGGTCATCTCGATCGACCCCAGGCTGATCGAGCAGGTCGGCTCGGCGATCGGCGACGGCTCCGTCAGCGTCGAGATGCTGCGGCCGGTCTCGGTAGTCGGATTCCGCGTGGCGTCGTCTCTGGGCGAGTCCGCCGCGCGCTTCGCCGCCGTGCTCGTGGCGGGCTCGGCGTTCGCGTGGTCTCAGGTCGGACCGCCTCCCGACCTCGGTGCGTTCGCGCTGGCGGTGCCTTCGGCGCTGATGGCGTTGACGGCGAACCTCGCGGCGCAGCACACGTTCGCGGCGATGGCGTTCTGGGTCAACGATGCCAAGGCCGCGTGGTTCCTGTACCAGAAGCTCGTCTTCCTCCTGGGAGGGATGCTGCTCCCGCTCGAGCTCTTGCCGTCCGGCGTCGAGACGGCGGCGCGGTTCATGCCGTTCTGGCCGATGTCGTACGCGCCGGGACGACTCGCGTCGGGTCATCTCGATCCGTTGCTGCTCGTCGGGCAAGCGGTGTGGCTCGTGGTGCTCCTCGGCATCGCCGCGTACGTCTTCGGAGTCGGACAACGCCGCCTGGTGGTGGCCGGCGGATGAGCGCGCTCGCCGCTACTATGCGAACCGCCCTTCTCGAGGCGTGGACGAACCGGCGGTCGTTCTGGCTGCAGGTGTCGTTCATGCTCGCGAACGACGCCGCGCTCATCTTGTTCTGGATCCTTTTCTTCAACCGCGTCGGCGAGGTGCGCGGCTGGGACTTCCGCCAGCTCTTGGTGTTGTTCGGCATCCTCTCGACGGTCACCGGTCTAGCCATGGGCGTGCTCGGGAACGCGCGGCGGCTCGGCCAGGTCATCGCCGACGGCGGCCTGGACGCGGCACTCACTCTTCCGGTGGACCCTCTCGGCTATCTCCTCGTCAGGCAGGTCGATACCGCGCTTCTCGGCGATCTCGCCTTCGGCCCGGCGATGTTCGCGCTGTCGGGGTACGCAACCCCGGTAAGCACGCTCGTCTTCCTCTTGGCATGCGCATGCGGGACCGCGGTGTTCGTGTCGTTTCTCGTCATCCTCGGATCCATAACGCTGTATGCGGGCGGCCGCGGCGAGCAAGGCGACGCCGGTTTCCATTCTGTGCTGATGCTGGCTTCCTATCCGCTCGACGTGTTCGGGGGCGCGGTCAAGCTGCTGCTGTTCACGGTGCTCCCCGCCGCGTTCATCAGCGGAGTGCCGACCGAGCTGGTCACGCGCTTCGACTGGGGCCGGGCATGGCTGATGCTCGGCGTTACCGTCGGGGCGGCCGTTGCGGCGCGCGCCGTGTTCCAGGGGGGCCTGACGCGCTACCGATCGGGCGCCGTGTGGACGCGGGCGTGATCGACGCAGCGCACTCGGGACGCGCTACGCTGGCTCCATGATCACGACCGTCGTGCTGGCGACTTGCGATATCCACCAGATCCCCGAGACCGCGCAGGCCATCGCCGATATCTCCGAGGTCAGCGAGGTGTACTCCGTGGCTGGCGATTTCGACCTCGTCATCATGGTGCGCGTCCGCGAGCACGACGACTTGGCCCGTGTGGTGAGCGAACAGATCGCGCGCATCCCCGGCATCGAGCGCACCCAGACCCTCGTCGCCTTCAAGGTCTTCTCCCGCCACGACGTCGAGTCGATGTTCTCGTTGGGGTTCGAAGAAGAGCCCGCTCGTTAGCTTCTCCGCTATGAATGCGCTCGTCGCGCACTACCACGAGATCGGCCTCAAGGGCCGCAACAGAGACTTCTTCGAAACCGCGCTCGCGCGCAACCTGAAGCGCGCGCTGCGCGGCACCGGCTACAACCGTGTCCGTCGCGGTTTTGGCCGGATCGTCGTCGACTTCGACGAGGGCTCCGACGTGACGGAGGCCGCCGAGCGCGCCGCGCGCGTCTTCGGCGTCGCCTACGTGGGGGCCGGGGTCCGGGTTCAGCCTGACCTCGACGAGATCGACCGGGTCGTGCTCGAGTTGATGCAGGCCGAGCCGTTCGAGTCCTTTGCCGTGCGGGCGCGACGGACCTACTCGACGTTCGAGCTCAAGTCCAACGACGTCAACGTGCACGTGGGACAGCTCGTCAAGGACGCGACCGGCGCGCGCGTCGACCTGAGTCGTCCGGACGCAACCGCATGGATCGAGCTCTTCGGAAGCGCGGGAATCGTCTACCGGAGGCGGCTCGGGGGGCCCGGCGGGCTGCCGGTAGGGGTGTCGGGGACGCTCCTCGCCCTGATGTCCGGTGGCATCGACTCGCCCGTCGCGGCGTGGCGAATGGCCAAGCGCGGCGCGGACGTCGAGCTGCTCCACTTCCACGGCCAGCCCTTCACCGATCCCTCTTCCGTGCGACAGGCGGCCGATCTCGCGCAGGCTCTGGCCCGCTACCAGTTGAAGGTGGTCCTCCACCTGGTCCCTCTGGGAGACGCGCAACGCGAGATCGTGACGCACGCGCCGGCGTCGTTGCGCGTCGTGCTCTACCGGCGGGTGATGCTGCGGATCGCGGCCGCGCTTGCGGACGAACGCGGCGCCCAAGCGCTGGTCACCGGCGACTCGCTCGGGCAGGTCGCGTCGCAGACGCTCGAGAACATCCGCACCGTGCGAGCTGCCATGCCCGACGTCGAGGTCTTCCGGCCTCTGATCGGGATGGACAAGCAAGAGATCGTCGACCTCGCTACACGCATCGGCACCTACGAGATCTCGACGCGCAAGTACCAGGACTGCTGCGTCCTCTTCGAGCCGCGCTCGCCGGCCACCAAGGCGACGGCCGAAGCCGCGTCGCACGCCGAGTCCGAGCTCGACATGGATGCCCTCGTGGGGAAGGCGCTGGCCGGGCTCGAGACGCGCGTCGTCGAGCTCCCTCCGGCCTAGGGGATCGTCCTGCGAGCCGCGCCGGCGGGACGGCCCACGCATCGTGGGGCTATTCACTATGACTGCTTCGGAGAGAAGGACAGGGCCGTAATCCGTCCTTGACTCTTCTCGTCATGCTCGTCAGACTCCGTGTTCTTCCAAGCTGGGCGAGCTCGAGGACTACATGGCCGGGGCCGACATCTCGTGGTTGCGAACACGACGCGCGCTTCCGATCATCGCCATCCTGCTCATTTCAGCTTGTGGACGCGCGGATCCTTCGCAGGGTGGGGCGGAGCCCGGGAGCACCGAATTGCACCCGCCGGCGACTGGCCCCGTCGAGACCATCGCCGTGGGGGAAGTCTCGGGCGTTCACTGGGAGCTCACCGGCTATAGAAGTCGTGAGGGCACGTGCGTAGACGTCCACCTGGCGTCGAGCTCGACGGGAGGATGCGGCCCCGTTCGAACCCGAGGTGCGTTAGACGTACTGGGGACCGGATTCGGAGAGGATCTCTCGGGCTATATCCACGTGCACGGGACGGTGTCGGACTCCGTCTCGACGCTCGAGCTGCGAACAGGCGGCGAGACCGAGAACGTGTTACTGCACCCATCGCCGAGCTTGGACAGCGTTTTCTTCGTTGTCTTCGTTCCACGTGAGGAGGGCGGAGAGCTCGTTGCCCGAAAGGGCCCTGAAGTGCTCGAGACTTACGAGATTCGCCCGGGAGGACCGAGCTTCGTCGGAGAGAGTGCCAGTGCATGATCGACACGAACGCGTCGTGCGCTCAGACGACTCGCCCTGTTTTTCTCGTTAGAGCTTCTGCTTGAGGGCCCGCCCCATGTTCTTGGCGAGCGCCCTGAGGCCGTCCCGCCTGGTAGCGCCGTCTCGACCTCCGAAGACTTTTCCGAGGGCACGCAGCGTGGCCTCGCTCGGAGCATCGTACGGATACCACCAGATGCGCTTGAAGCGCGTGTTCATGTTGTTCGCCACGTTGGTAGGCACGGTGAACTCACGCAGCCCGGCCACGCC
>DATBND010000006.1:0-18849 GCA_036554505.1 Actinomycetota bacterium
GCCGATCAGCGCGACCACCATCATCGCCGACGGCGAGAGGCGGTAGAGGACGTTCGAGCGGGCGATCATGTAGACGCCCGCGGTGACCATCGTCGCGGCGTGGATGAGGGCGGAGACCGGGGTCGGGCCCTCCATCGCATCGGGAAGCCACACGTACAGCGGGACCTGGGCGCTCTTGCCCGTCGCGCCGCCGAACAACAACAGGGCCGCGATCGTCGCGAGCCCGGCGGTCAGCACGGGATCGTGAGAGCTGAAGTCCAGCGTGGGGCTCGCGCCGTGACCACTACCTCCGGCGGCTGCGTTGATCTCGCCGATCGACAAGCTGCCCACGACGTGGAACAGCAACAGGAGTCCCAGGAGGAACGCGAAGTCACCGATGCGGTTGACGATGAACGCCTTCTTGGCCGCGTTCGACGCCGACGGGCGCTCGAACCAGAAGCCAATCAGCAGGTACGAGCACAGGCCGACGCCCTCCCAGCCGACGTAGAGGAGCAGGACGTTGTCGGCGAGCACGAGCAGCAGCATCGACGCGGCGAACAGGTTGAGGTAGGCGAAGAATCGGTGGTAGCGCTCGTCGCCCTCCATGTATCCGATCGAGTACACGTGGATGAGCGTCCCGACCCCGGTCACGACGAGCAGCATCAGGATCGAGAGCTGGTCGACTGTCAGGTCGAAGCCCGCCTCGAACCGTCCACTCGATATCCAGTCGAACAGATGGAACGTCTGAGAGCGCATCTCGGGATCGGTTCCGAACATCTGTCCGAAGATGAACAGCGACAGTCCGAACGAGACTGCGATCGTGCCGGTCGCGAGGTGCCCTGCCAGACGACCGATCCTCTTGCCGAAGAACAGCAGGACGACCGCGCCCAGCAACGGCAGGAGGATGATCGGCGCGGGACTGAGGTAGTCCGCCTCGAGGGGCAGCTCTACCATCGCAGGAGGTGCACGTCGTCGACGTCCGCGCTCGCGCGGTGCCTGAAGATCACCAGGATGATGGCGAGACCGACCACCACCTCGGCCGCGGCCACGACCAGGACGAAGAACACGAGCACCTGTCCGTCGAGCTGGCCTTGCATGCGCGCGAACGTCACGAACACGAGATTGACGGCGTTGAGCATGAGCTCGACGAACATGAAGATCACGATGGCGTTGCGCCGGACGAGCACTCCGACGACGCCGATGGTGAACATCAGGCCGGCCAGGGCCAGGTAGTAACCGGGCGCGATGCTCATGCCGCCCCGCTTTCGCTCGCCTGACGGGCGACGGACTCGGGAGTGATCGAGCCGATCCGCCGGGCCAGCACCATCACCCCGACGATCGCTACCACGAGGAGGATCGACGTGGCCTCGAACGGCAGGAGGTACCGGCTGAAGAGCAGACGCGCGAGGCCGGTCACGTTGCCGGAGTTCTCGTTGACGCGCTCGAGATCCACTTGCGATCCGGTGCCGCCGACCGCAAACGTGACGCCGCGTACCGCGACGTAGACGATCTCGGCCGCGAGCAGCGCGCCCAGCCCCACTGCGATCGAACGTTGCCCGGGCAAGGGCTCGATCAACGCTTCCTGCCGGTCGACTCCGAGCAGCATGATGACGAAGAGGAACAGCACCATGATCGCCCCGGCGTAGACGATGATCTGGACCGCGGCGATAAAGTACGCGCCTTGCAGGAGGAACGCGACGGCGAGCGCCACCTGAGTGGCGACGAGGAACAGCGCGACGTGAACCGCGTTCTTGGCGAAGATCATCGCGAGCGACGACCCGAGCGCGACGACGAAGACCGCGCCGAACACCGCGTACTCGACGATCACGGCGCGTGCCCTCCGGCATCGTCGAGATCGACCTCGACGCGGCGACTTGCGGTCGGCTCTGGGTCGTTCGTGTCGTCGGAGCCTCTCCGGGGCGCGGCCCTGCTCGCCGTTGCGCCGGGCGTCTTACCGGGCGGGACGGACGGCTTCGCCGCGACGGGTTTCGCGGGAGTGACGGCGGGCGTCGCGGTGCGCGGCTTCGGCGCGGGAGCGGACTCGAGGTTCACCGTCGGCGGCAGCTCCTTCTTCGAGGGCCAGTGCCGAACGATGGGCGCGTCGACGATGAGCTGATCCTTCGTGAAGATGAGCTCCTCGCGCGACGACCCGGAGATCTCGTACTCGGTCGTCATCGTCAGCGCCTCGGTCGGGCACGCCTCGACGCACAGGCCGCAGAAGATGCATCTCAGATAGTTGATCTGGTAGATCTGCGCGTACCGCTCACCCGGAGAAAAGCGCGCGTCGGGCGTGTTCTCCGCGCCGACCACCTTGATCGCGTCGGCCGGGCACGCGCCCGCGCACAGCTCGCAGCCGATGCACTTCTCGAGCCCGTCGGGATGGCGGTTGAGGACGTGGCGGCCCTTGTAGCGCGGGAACGGTTGCCTGCGCACCTCCGGGTACGACACCGTCTCCTTGCGCTTGAAGACGTTCTTTATGACGACCTTCATGCCGGTGAGGATCTCGGGGATGGCCACGGTTAGCTCCTCCTCGCTCCGGCGCGCGCTTGTCGCTCTGGCGTCGCCACCTGAGCCAGGCGAGGATCGCCGCGACCGATCCAGAAGAGGACGAACAGGAAGAGCGCGCCGAAGACGGCGAGGCGCGCTCCCCGGGACACGCCGTCGGTGTTCAGCACCGCGGTCACCATGATCCAACCGAGCGCGCCGGGGATGAGGCGCTTCCACCCCAGCCACATGAGCTGGTCGTAACGCAGGCGCGGCAGCGTGGCGCGCAGCCACACGAAGAGATACACGAACAACGTGGTCTTGATGACGAACCAGAAGATCGGCCAGATCCACGGGAGGAACCCGAGGACCGGCCCGTGCCACCCTCCGAAGAACAACGTGACGGCAAGCGCCGAGATGACGACGACGTGGATGTACTCACCGAGGAAGAACATGGCGAAGCGAATGCCCGAGTACTCGGTGTGGAATCCCGCGACGAGCTCGGTCTCGGCCTCGGGGAGGTCGAAGGGGGCGCGGTTCGTCTCGGCAATGCCCGCGATCAGAAAGATCAGAAAGGCCGGCCACTGCGACCAGATGTACCAGTCCGGCACGTACTCGAAGAGATTCGCGATCCACTCGAGCACCGGGACACCGTCGAACAGCGTCACGTTCTGCACCGAGCCGGCCTGCGCGGCGACGATGTCTGCCGTCGACAGGCTGTGAGAGACGAGCGCGATGGGCACCAGCGACAGGCCGAGCGCGATCTCGTACGAGATGAGCTGCGCGCTCGAGCGGATGCCGCCGAGCAACGGGTACTTCGAGCCCGACGCCCACCCCGCGAGCACGACCCCGTAGACCCCGAGCGAGCCCATGGCGAGGAAGTACAGGATCCCGATGTTCAGGTCGCTCACCAGCAGCGAGATCTCGTGGCCCGCGATCGTCACCTCGTCGCCGAAGGGCACGACGGCGAAGGCGAGGAACGACGGGACCATCGCGGCGACGGGCGCTATGGCGTAGGTCCACTTGTCCGCGGCCGCGGGACGGAAGTCCTCCTTGAAGAAGAGCTTTATGCCGTCCGCGAGCGTCTGAAGGAGGCCGAACGGCCCCCACCGGTTGGGCCCGAGCCGCGCCTGCATGTCGGCGATGATCTTGCGCTCGGCCCATACGACCACCATGGTCACGATCAACAGCGCGAGGAACGCGACGACGACCTTGGCCAATGCGATGACGATGAAGGCGCTTATGAAGCTCATGCTCGCCTCACCGTGACGCGCGCGTCGAGACCGCTCATCAGTTGATTGGCGCGCAGCCCGGGCTGGTCGTAGGGCACGAACGCGACGCCCTGCGCGACGTCACCTACGACCGCGGTGAGCGTCACCTCTCGGCCCCCGGCGGTGACCGCCACGTCGTCCCCGTCGGCGATCTCGAGCTCCTTCGCGTCGACGTCGTTGAGCTCGACGAACGGACGCGCCGCAAGCCGCTTGAGGGCAGCCGACCTGCGCACCATCGCGCCGTCGTCATAGATCAGCCGCCCCGTGTATAACGCGAGCGACCCGTCGGTCGCGCCCGTCGGGCCGGGCGCCGCGACGCTCTCCGGGACCTCCACGGGATCGCCTGGGGCTGCAGCGATGATCCCCGGGTGCTCGCGCGCCTCGAACGCGCGCAGCTCCCACGACAGCGGCCAGTTCTGTCCCGTCTGGAACGGGGCGCCCGAACGGAACCCTTTCGGGTAGCGCCCGCCGGGACCCGCGACGGCGGCACCGGACGTCGGCTCGCCGAAGCCACTCTCGTAATGGGGGCCGGGTGTGAGGACCTCGCGCCGAAGGCTCTCTACGTCCACGTCCTTGTGTGTCCCGACCTCCTTGCGGATGTCCGCCCACACGGAGTCGAAGTCGGTCCAGCCCCAGTCCTCGCCGAGCTCACCGGCGAGCGCGGCGCAGATGCTCCACGGCTCGCGCGTGCTCCCACGACGCGGGACGACGGGGTCGAGCCTCTGAAGGCGGCGTTCGAGATTGGTGAACGTCCCGGCGCGCTCGGCGTACGCGACCGACGGCAGCACGACGTCGGCACGCTTGACGGTAGCGGTGGGGAACAGCTCGACGACCACGGTGAACGCGCTGCTCTCCAGCGCGCGTGTCGCAAGGTCCGAGTCGGGGAAGTCCGAGATCGGGTCGGCCCCGACGATGAGGAGCGCGTCGAGCTCGCCGGCCGCGGCGGCCTCGAGCATCGCTCGCGTGTCCTTGCCGGCCGTCCCCGCAACCTTGTATCCCGGCTCCAGTGCCGGATGGACGCCCATATCGATGAGCCCCTGCGACCCCGCGTGCGGAGGACAGACCAACAGCGACCCGCCGCGCGCGCCGACGAGGTCGACCAGCGCCCGGAACGTCGCGCGCTCGTCGCGGCCGGGATAGGCAGGTCCCCAGCATCCGACGAACGGCGCGCCGAGATCCGAAGCCGCGTCGTGCTGGGGATCGCTCTGCAACGCGGCGAGCGCCGCAGCCTCCTGACCGGCCTCGGTGCGCACCACGTGGGTCGCGAACGAATCCAGCGAGATCCGTCGCGGCGACACCACCACGAGCTTGGCGCGATTGTCGAGGACGGCTCGGCGCAGTCGCAGGTAGAGGACCGGCAGGGTCTCCTTGGGATCGGGCCCGGCCCACACGATCGTGCGCGCGGCGTCGAGGTCGTTCAACGTGGCCGTCGAGCCCGCGACGCCGCCGAGCTCGAGCGCGAGCTCGTAGGGAGCACCTTCGTCCTGGATCCGCGAGTCGACGTTCGGCGTCTTCACGACCTTGCGCGCCAGGCGCGCGACGGCGAACGCGTCCTCGGTCGTGAGGTGGCCGCCCGCGATGACGCCCACCTTCTCTCCGCCGCGCAGCTTCTCCGCCACGCGCTTCAGGGCCTCGCCCCACGAGGCCTGCTCGAACTCTTGCGCGTCGTTCCGGATCAGAGGGGTCGTGAGCCTGTCCTCGGCGTCCACGTAGTGGTAGCCGAACCTGCCCTTGTCGCAGATCCAGAAGTCGTTGACCGCCTCGTTCGGAAGGGCCTGACAACGAACGAGCTTGTCGTCGCGGCGCTCGTTTGAGATCGGGCAACCCACCGAACAGTACGCGCACACGCTCGGCGCGGTCTCGAGGTTCCATGGCCGCGACACGAAGCGGTACGGCTTTGACGTCAGCGCGCCGACCGGGCAGATCTGGATCGTGTTCCCGGAGAAATAGCTGTCGAACGGCTCGTCGTTGAAGGTGAGGATCTGCGTCCCGGGACCGCGGTCGACGAGCTGGATGAATTGGTCGCCCGCGATCTCATCGGAGAAGCGGACGCATCGCCAGCACAGAACACACCGCTCGCGGTCGAGCACGACGAGCTCGGAGATCTCCAGTGCCTTCTCGTACGTTCGCTTCGGCTCGACATAGCGGCTCGACCCCGGTCCGTGCTGGTACGTCTGGTCCTGCAACGGGCACTCGCCGGCGCGGTCGCAGATCGGGCAATCGAGCGGATGGTTGATGAGCAGGAACTCGAGCATCCCGCGTTGCGCGTCGACGGCCTGCTCCTCGACCGTGTTGACCTGCATGCCCTCTGCGACGGGCGTCGCGCACGCGGGCAGCAGCTTTCCTTGTCCCTCGACGCGCACGAGGCACATGCGGCAGACCGCGACCGACTTCATGCCGGGGTGGTAGCAGAAGCGCGGGACGAAGACGCCCATCTCCTCGGCTACGTCGATGAGCAGCCGGCCGGGCTCGGACTGAACCGTCCGCCCATTGATCGTCACGGTGACCAACCCGTTGTCGCTCACGCGTTCTCCGGACGGTCGAAGTCGGGAGTCGACGGGTTCGGCTGGGGCATGATCCCCGCCTCGGCCGGGCCGAGCCCGCGCGAACGCGCGCCGACCAACGTCTTGTGCTCGTCGTCGAACGGGCATCTCCCCTCGACGACGTGGCGCTCGAACTCCTCACGGAACAGCTTGACGTTCGAGCGCAACGCCCACGACGCCGCGTCTCCGAGGGGGCAGAACGAGCGTCCGTCGATGCCGTCGGCGATGTCGAGCATCAGGTCCAGGTCCTCCTGTCGACCTTCGCCGTGCTCGATGCGCTCGAGGATCTTCACCGCCCACCACGTGCCCTCGCGACAAGGGGTGCACTTGCCGCACGACTCGTGCTCGAAGAACTCGGTCGTTACGAGCGCGTTGCGGACCATGCACGTCGTGTCGTCCATGAACACGACCGCGCCGGACCCGAGCATCGTGCCGGCGTCCTTGAGCGCTTCGAAGTCCATCGCGACGTCGGTCGACGTGAGCAACGGGGCGCTCGCGCCGCCCGGGATGATCGCCTTGACCGGCCGTCCGTCGCGCATGCCTCCCGCCAGCGCCAGCAGGTCGGCCAGCGACATTCCGAGCGGCACCTCGTAGTTCGCCGGACGATTGACGTGGCCGGAGACGGAGATGACCTTCGTCCCCGGCGACTTGTCGGTGCCCCACTGGCGGAACCACTCGGGTCCGTGGGCGATGAGATGAGGCAGCGTCGACAGCGTCTCGGTGTTGTTCACGACCGTCGGCTGGCCGTACAGGCCCTTGACCGCGGGAAACGGCGGCCGAAGGCGCGGCTGCCCGCGGAACCCCTCGAGGGAGTCGAGCAGCGCGGACTCCTCGCCGCAGATGTACGCGCCCGCGCCGCGGTGCAACACGATGTCGAGGTTGTAGTCGCTGCCGAAGATCCCCTTTCCGAGGAAGCCCCGGTCGTACGCCGCGTTGATCGCTTGGTCGAGCCGGCGCGAGCCGAGCGCGAACTCGCCCCTGCAGTAGATGAACGCGTGATTCGCCTGGTTCGCCCACGCCGCGATCGTGATGCCCTCGATCACCTGGTGCGGATCACCCTCGGCGAGCTCGCGGTCCTTGAACGTGCCCGGCTCGCCCTCGTCGTGGTTGACCACGATGTACTTCGGGAAGACGTCCTTCGGCACGAACGACCACTTCACTCCCGTGGGGAAACCGGCGCCACCGCGACCGCGCAGGCCCGACGCCTTCACTAGCTCGATGACGTCCTCGGGCGACATGCTCGTCACCGCGCGCCGGGCCGACTCGTACGCGCCGTACTCCAGCACGCGGTCGAGCTCCCACGAGTCGAAGGGATGCTCGCGCAACCGGCGCGTGAGGATCCGTACTTCCTCAGGCACCGGCACCTCCGTCGGTCGGCTGTCCGCCCGGGCCCGTCACGGGGGGCCGGAAGCCGGGAGCGGTGTCGGCATGCGAGACCTCGCCGCCGATCGTGCGGGCGCGGTGGTCGCCCGCGGTGCCCGGAACGCGCAGGCCGGCGGTGGCGGTCTCGTGCGAGATCTCCCTCGACGACCGAACGACCGCGCCGCGCACGCTGAGCACGATCTCGCCGCGCTCCAGCCGGTCCACGACCCCGATGGCCTCTGCCGGCGTCATCCGGTAGAAGTCCTCGTAGTTGACCTGCATGCTCGGCGCGCCGTCGCACGTCGCGAGGCACTCCGCCGTCTCGAGCGTGAACTTCCCGTCGGGCGTCGTCTCGCCGACGTCGATGTTCAGTCGCTCGGCAAGCGCGGTCGCGATCTTCCGCCCCCCCAGGTGCGTGCACGAGAGGTTGCGGCACACCGAGATCAGGTACTGGCCCTGCGGCTTCTTCTTGAGCATGGTGTAGAAGCTCGCCGACGCGAGCACCTGCGCAGGAGTGAGGCCGAGCATCTCGGCGACCTCGCGCATCCCGTCGTCGCTGACGTAGCCGTCGACCGACTGCACGAGGAACAAAAGCGGCAGCGTCGCCGACCGCGAGTTCGGGTACTTGGCGACGATGCGCTCGGCCTCGCTCCGGAGCTCGCCCTCGAGGACGCGCCGGCGCGTCTCCTGCTGGCGTTGATCCATCAGCGGTCTACCCCACCCATGATCGGATCGGTGGACGCGATCGACGCGATCAGGTCGGCGAGCAGCCCGCCCTCGACCATCGGACCGAGCGACTGCAGGTTCACGAACGACGGGTCCCGCACGTGCACGCGGTACGGCGACGTGCCGCCGTCGGAGACGACGTAACAGCCGAGCTCGCCGCGCGGCGACTCGACGGTCGCGTACGCCTCGCCGGGCGGCACCGAATACCCCTGCGTCATCAGCTTGAAGTGGTGGATGACCGCCTCCATCGAGCGGTTGAGCTCCTTGCGCGGGGGAGGCGTGAGCTTCGCGTCCATGTTCTTGAAGTCCCCACCGGGCATGGACGCCATGAGCTGCTTGACGATGCTTACCGACTGGCGCATCTCCTCCATGCGCACCTTGTAACGCGCGTACACGTCGCCCTCGGTCGCGATCGGGACCTCGAAGCGCACCTGGTCGTACGCCTCGTACGGCATGTCGCGCCGCAGGTCCCAGTCGATCCCGCTCGCACGTGCGATCGGGCCCGTGGCACCGAGCGCCTCGGCGTCGTCGCGTCCGATGACCCCGATGCCCCTGGTGCGCTCGATGAAGATCGGGTTCTCGGACAAGAGCTCTTCGTACTCGTCGATGCGTCCGGGAAGGAGGTTGACGATCGCGTTGCACTGCGTCTCCCAACCGTCGGGAAGCTCCTCCCACACGCCACCGGGGATGATGTAGCCGTTGTTCATCCGAAGCCCCGTGACCATCTCGTAGAAGTCGAGCAGCAGCTCGCGTTCGCGGAAGCCGTAGAACATGGCGGACATGGCCCCCATGTCGAGGCCCTGCGTCCCGAACCACACGAGGTGCGACGACAGACGGTTCAACTCCGCGAACATCGTGCGGATGTGCAGGCCGCGCGGCGGGACCTCTATCCCCAACAGCGCCTCGACGGCCATCGAGTACACCTGCTCGTTGAAGAACTGCGCGAGGTAGTCCATGCGCGTGACGATCGTGACCGCGCCGCGCCAGTTCTGGTCCTCGCACTCCTTCTCCATGCCCGTGTGCAGATAGCCGATCACCGGACGGCACGCGAGAACGGTCTCGCCTTCGAGCTCGAGCACCAGCCGAAGCACGCCGTGGGTAGACGGATGGACCGGGCCCATATTGATGACCATGCGCTCGTCGGACGGGTCGTAGGACTCGACGAACGCGCCCTGGCCCCCCGCCTCGACCCGCTCGATCAACGACTGTGCGCTCACGACGCGCCCGCATCCGCTTGGGCCTGGCCGAGACGATCGACCGAACGCGCGGCCTCGCCGGTCTCCGGCGACTGACCCGGTGAGTCGATCTGGAGCAGAGGTTGCGGGATGAAGTCGATCGGTATCTTGCCGACGCCGTAGTCCTTGCGAAGCGGGTGACCCTCCCACTCATCGGGCATCAAGATCCGCTCGAGCTGCGGGTGGCCGTCGAACACGATGCCGAACATGTCGTAGGCCTCGCGCTCCATCCAGTCGGCAGTGGGCCAGACTTCGACGATCGAGGGCAACGTCGGGGGATCGCCTTCCGCGGCGACGTGCAGGACGTCGCGCTGCTTGGTCGTGCGGTTGAGCACGAACGCGACCATCTCGAAGCGAGGGGTCCCGAGGCCGAGACGATCGACGCCGCAGAACCCCTGGAGGCGCCAGCCCTCGTCCGCGAGGGCGCGCGCGTGGTCGCGCCATTCATCCGCTCGGATCCAGCCCCCGCTCAAAGTCGTGCTCCTTCTAGCCCGCGACGCGACCTGCGTTGTAATTCCCCTGCTTTATCTGCTCGTGCAGAAGCATGATCCCGTCGATCAACATCTCCGGTCGCGGCGGGCAACCGGGGACGTAGATGTCTACGGGAACGATCTGGTCCACGCCCGTGACGAGCGCGTAGTTGTTGAAGACGCCGCCGGTCGAGGCGCACGCGCCCATCGAGATGACCCACTTCGGCTCGGTCATCTGGTCGTAGATCTGACGTAGGACGGGCGCCATCTTCTGCGAGACCCGTCCGGCCACGATCATCAAGTCGGCCTGGCGGGGCGACGCGCGAAACGCCTCCATCCCGAAGCGGGCGAGGTCGTGGCGCGGCATCGTCGTCGCCATCATCTCGATCGCGCAACACGCGAGGCCGAACGTGGCCGGCCACAGGGACGACTTGCGCGCCCAGTTCACCAGCTTGTCGAGCTGGGCCGTGACGAAGTTCGCGCCGACGGCGTCGCTTACTCCGCCCATTCGAGGCCACCTCGCTTCCACACGTACGCATACGCGGCCACGAGGATCGCGATGAACACGCCCATCTCGACGAGCCCGAAGATCTTGAGCTCGTCGTAGACGACAGCCCACGGGTAGAGGAAGACGGTCTCGATGTCGAAGATGATGAACAGCATCGCGACGAGATAGAACTTGACCGGGAAGCGCTCGCGATCGACGCCCTCCTCCGGCACGATCCCGCACTCGTACGCCTCGAGCTTCGCGGGCGTCCACTTCCGGGGCGAGAGCTTCGACGCCACGAACATCGACCCGACCGCGAACAGCGTCGACAGGACGACCAGGAACAGGATGGGAAGGTACGCGTCGATCGTCATGGCTTGAGCTTCGCCACCTTCTTCAGGACGCGTAGACCGACCTGCTCCATGTCGGACCGCTTCTTTCCGTCCTCGAGGTTGGCCATGATGGTCAACGCGAAGCTCATCAGCTTCTGGCTCCGCATCCCGAGCGACACGAGTCTCTCCATCAGCTCGGGGTGGCCGATCAGCTTCACGAAACGCCGGCCCATCCGGTAGTAGGGCCCGTAGGTCTCCTCGAGCTCCGCGGTGTATCCCTCGAGCGTCGGCGACGACCCGGCGCGAAGCGCGTCGTCGATGTGACGCGCCCCGATACGCCCGGTCTCGTACGCGTACGCGATCCCCTCGCCGTTACAGGGATTGATCATCCCCGCGGCATCGCCGACGAGGATGAAGCCGGGCCCGTGCGGGGGCCACACGCTCTGGCCCATGAACAAGCGCCCCGCGCGCGGCTTCGAGACCACCGTGTCGGGCGAGACGCCGAGCTCGGGCGGGAGGTTGGCGATGAAGTTGTTCTGCATGTGGTGAAGGTTGATGTCGCGCCAACCACCGAACGTCGACAACAGGCCCACTCCGACGTTGACGGTCCCGTCGCCGACCGGGAAGACCCAGCCGTAGCCGGGCAGGGCGTCCGGGCCGGAGCGAACGTCGAGGAAGGCGTCGAACCATCCCGACTGTTGGTACGGCGACTCGAAGTACTGACGGATCGCAAACCCCATCGGGTAGTCGACGTCGCGCGCGCGTCCGAGCGAGCGCGCGAACTTGGTAGCGGCCCCTTCGGCGCACACGACCCAGCGTGCGTTTATCTCCTCGACGTCGTCGTCGCGTTTCGCGACGATCCCCTTCAGCACCCCGCCGTCGAAGATCGGCTCCTTGACCTGCGTGTGATACAGGACCTTGGCGCCGGCGCGCTCGGCGTGGTCGAGGACGATCTGATCAAGGTCTTTGCGTGGCTTGACGAGGCCGTAGTCACAGAAGTCGTCCAGCTCGGGGAACGGCAGCTCGAGGGTGCGACCGGCGGCTGTGACGCGCAATCCCCGAACGCGCTCCCAGCGCCCGAGCTCGTCGCCGAGGCCCATCAGCTCGAGCTCTCGGACGGCGCGGGGCGTCAGGCCGTCGCCGCACGTCTTCTCGCGGGGGAAGGTCTTCTTCTCGCACACGAGCACCGAGTGGCCGCGCGTCGCAAGGTAATGGGCGGTCGCCGCGCCGGAGGGCCCGCCACCGACGACGGCGACATCGACCTCGGTCGGCATGGCTACCTCCCTTCGTGTGCTCCTCCAGCCGGGCGGTCACGCATGGTCTGGACGTGTGCTCGGAGGCTTGTGAAAAGTTTCACGAGCGGCTATTCGAGTCTATTACCAAATGCGGCCCGCACCGCCGCCGCGCCGGCTTATTCGGAGGTCAGAGTCCCGTTCATGGTCGGGTGGTAGTCACACTGGAAGTAGTAATCGCCCTTCGGCAAGGGCTCGACCGACTCCTCGACGAACCCCTCCGCGCCGGCGTCCTGCCCCTTCAGCAGGACCTTCCCCTCCGCCGAGTCGCCCTCGTAGATCGAGAGGTTGTGAACCGTCGGGTCGTCGTTTCGCACGGTGATCGTGAAAGGCTTGTCGGCCGGGACCGTCAGCTCGTCGGTGTCGAACGCGAACTCCACCGCGGTGACCTCGAGGGCGTCCCCGCTGGTGTTGCCCGTGTCCTCGGACTCGGTCGCGGTCGGCGTCTCGGTCGCCTCGCTCGGACCGTCCGATTGCCCGACCAGGTAGACGATCGCAATCAGCGGGATGAGCAGGTAGAGAAGGACGAGGAGCGGAGCCCGCGTCCGGCCTGCGTCGGCCGCGGTCACCTCGGGCACGCCGGTCGCGACGAGGTCGTCGATCAGCTTGCGCCTCTGGCGCAACGCCTCCTGGGCGTCGAACTGCGCATCGGTGGTGACCTCGTCCTCGGGCCTTAGACGGGTACCGGTGGTGGTCCCGTGCGTGACTCCTGCCGGACGGCTGGGCGCCGCGGCGGCGGGCTGGACCTCGGTGGCGGCTGCCGCCGGTGCGGCGGCCGCGGGAGCCTCGGGCTGTTGGGCGGCCGGTGCCGGGGCGGCCGGCGCGTCCTGCACGACCTCGCCCGCGTCGGCCGGGGGGCTCTCGGCCACGGGCGTGGCGGTGGCCGGGGCCTCTGCCGCCGGGGCGGCCTCGGGCTCTGCCCCGGGCTCGGGCTCGGGCGCGGCCTCGGCTGCCGGGGCCTCCTCGGGCGCTTCCGCACCCGCGCCGCCTCCTTCCAAGTGGGGCTGCGAGCCGGGCCACCACTTGGGCTCCTTGGGATGCGGCGATCCCTCGTGCGCGCGCTGCCGAGCCGCCTTGGCGCGCCCCTCCGCGACCGGAGGGCTGCTGCCCTTCTGCTGCTCCTCGGCTAGAACCTCTTGATAGATCTGCTCAGGATCGGCCACGTCTTCTCCCGCGAGCGGTGGTTGCGGGGCAAATGTACCCGCGCCGAACCCCCTCCGGCATCTCGAACGCCATTAACTTGCGCGCAAGCGCCCCCGCGCTAGAACTGGCGCTCGACGGCCCTGCTCGCGAGGTCCGCCAGCGCGGCCCGGGCGTCCGCCTCCAGTGGCAGGCGGTCGAGCTCGCTCCTCGCCGCGCGTGCGAGCTCGCTCAGAAGGGCCTCGGTCGCGGCGCGGGCTCCCGACGACTCCACGAAACCGCGGAGGCGATCGACCTCGGACGCGCTGAGGACGTCGCCGCCGCCCCACGAGCTCACGAACACGGCGCGTTCGGCGCCGGACAAACGTTCCAGCGTCTTCGCGTAGAGGACGTTGCGCTTGCCGCTGCGGATGTCGGAGTCGACCGGCTTTCCCGTGGCGCTCGCGTTCCCGAACGTCCCGAGGAGGTCGTCCGCGACCTGAAAGGCCTCGCCGAGGAGGTCCCCTGCGCGGCCGAGCCCGTCGACGACCTCAGAGGAGCCGCCGGCGAGCAACGCGCCGACGAGCAGCGGCTCCTGTATCGAGTAGCGCCCCGACTTGAGGACGGCGATCCGTCGCGCCTCGGGCTCGGTGACTTCCGCTCGCGCCATCATGCGTAGCTCGAGGAACTGTCCGGCGACGACCTCCTGGCGCATGCGCGAATACGCCGCGAACGCGCGCTGCAACGCGTCGGGCTCGAAGCCAGACGTCATCAGCTCCTCGTCCGCGAGCACGAGCGCGAGGTCACCCGTGAGCAACGCGACGCTGGTGCCGTGCGCCGCGTTGACGGTCGGATGACCCCGCCGGTGATCCGAGCCATCCATGATGTCGTCGTGCACGATCGCGAACGTGTGCAGCAGCTCGAGGCTCGCCGACGCGCGCACGATCGCGCCGCCGTGGGCTCCGCCCGCCGCCCGGTGGCCCCAGTAGCAAAACGCCGGCCTCAAACGCTTCCCCCCCGCGCGCGTGACGCGCCGGAGCTCGTCGATCAGGGGCGCCGCGTCGGGAAGCCTCTCGACCGCTCGATCGAAGGACGCGTCGAGGGCCCGCTCGATCTCGAGACGCAGCTCGTCGTACGACGGCTCCATCAACGGAAGGTCTAGAGCGCGCGGAGGTCCGCATCGAGGGAGCGCGGCGAGACCGTCCCTTCGTACTTCGACGCGACCTTCCCCTCGCCGTCGACGACGAAGACCCACGGCTCACTGGGCAGCTGCCACTGCGCCATGGCCGGGACGGGCTCCAGCTTGGAAGGGTCGCTCAAGTCGAAGACCTCGACGTGGATGAAGGTCATGCCGGGCCAGTCCTCCGCCACCCCCTCGACGACGTCCAGCGTCGGCCCGCACACCTGTGACGTGCAGTACTTCGGCGACGCGAACACGACCACGAACGGCTCGTGCTCCGCGATCGCGTCTGCAACCGACGTCTCGTAGAAGCGCGGGGTGGGATCGTTGTCGCTCGTGATCTCGGACAGGTCCTTCGCATCCGCGGCGGTCGGCGTGTCCGAAGCCGGCGCGGCCGAGCCGATCGCAGGACTGCTTCCCTCGCGCAACACCTCGAAAGCGGTGTCGAGGCCCTCTTCGTCGAGACCTTTCCCCTGCACGCTGACGCGCGCGCCCCAGGATCCGGGCGAGTCGAACTCCACGTCGTTGAACTCCCAGAGCCCGCGCTCGTCGGGGATCGACCAGACGAAACGTCCGTCGGCCTCCGATACCGGCTCCGTGGTCGACGAATCGAGATCGAAGAACTCGACGTGCATGTCGATGCCGGGAGAGCCGATCGGCGCGTCGTTCTCGTCGAACAACGCGATCTGCACGCGATTCGAGCCGACCACCAGCTCGGAGGAGACGACCGCGGGATATGCCTCGACGTCGGTGAACGGCTCGTTGAAGCCCGACGCGTCGTCGGACGGCCGGGACCCCGCGTCGGTCTCTCCGCCCCCGCCACACGCGCCGGCCAGGAGGGCGGTCGCTACGGCCCACACGACGATGCTCTTGCGCCCCATCATGTGCCCAGGGTAGACGCGCAGGCCGGGTACGCGGCCCTGCGATCGCGTCTATGCCCGCGGTTAACATCGGGCGTCCAATGAGCTCCTTTCGGAAGCTGGCCCTCGCCTCCACGATCGCGACGCTGACGCTTGTCGCGATCGGCGGGCTGGTGCGGGCCACCAAGTCGGGCCTCGGCTGCGGCACCGATTGGCCCCATTGCGGGGGCCGGGTCATCCCGATCTTCGGGAGCCAGGCCGTCGTGATCGAGTACGCACATCGTCTTGCCGCCGCGGCCGTGATCGTCTTGATCGGCGCGCTCGCGGTGACCGGGATGCGCCGCTTCCGCGGCAGGGGTGGGCTGGGACGACCCGCGCTCGGCGCGCTGGCGCTCGTCCTGGGTCAAGCCGTGCTCGGGGCGATCGTCGTGAAGCTCGAGCTCGACGCGGCGTCGGTGGTGCTGCACCTCGGGGCTGCCATGGCGCTCGTCGCCGTGCTCGTCTACCTGACGATTCGCTCGCGCGTGCTCGACGGACGTCTCACGCCTGTCGCCGACGCGGGCGTGAGCCGGCGCGCGGCGATCGCCGCGGGCTCGGTCCTGTTCTTGCTGCTCGTCGGCTCGTACGTAAGTGGCCGTGAGGCCGGCCTCGTTTTCCCGGACTGGCCCCTGATGAACGGGGCGCTGGTGCCGGACCTCGGGGTCGACCTGGTTGCCATCCATTTCCTTCACCGCGCGCTCGCCGCCGTCGTCGGAGCGATCGTAGCGATCGCGTTGATCCCGATCGTGCGCCGAGGCGTGGACGACTTGCAGCGGAGGCTCGCTCTAGTGGCGGGTGGGCTCTACCTCGCTCAGGTCGGGATCGGCGCCGCGAACATCTGGACCGACCTCAATGCAGGGATCGTCACCGCGCATCTCCTGAGCGGCGCGTTGATATGGGCATCGCTCCTCGGGCTCACATTCGTAGCCCGCCCGGCGATCGCCCGGGCGGCTGCCCAAGAGGCCGGCGCGCGCGCCGTGCCGGCGATCGAGATGGCGAACCGCTGATGCGCCGCCTCACCGTGTCCGAGTCGTCCGGCACCCTCTCCGTCGACGAGTCGATCGAGCGGCCCATCACCTCGCAGGTGACGGCGACGTCGGCCAAGGAGCGCGTAGCGGCCTACTTCGCGCTGACGAAGCCGCGCATCATCGAGCTCTTGCTCGTAACGACCGTGCCCGCGATGGTCGTGGCCGCCGGTGGGTGGCCGTCGTCGTGGCTCGTCCTCGCCACCTTGGTGGGCGGCGCTCTCTCGGCGGGAGGCGCGAACGCCATCAACTGCTACATCGATCGGGACATCGACGAGGTGATGCCTCGAACGCGCCGTCGACCGTTGCCCGCGCACCGGATCGAGCCCCGCAACGCACTCGTGTTCGGGTCCGTGCTCGGGATCGTCGCGTTTCTGTTCCTGTGGGGGACGGTCAACCTCCTGGCCGCGAGCCTTTCCGCTGCCGCGCTGCTCTTCTACGTGTTCGTCTACACGCTCGGAATGAAACGGTCGACCCCTCAGAACATCGTGATCGGCGGCGCGGCGGGAGCCATGCCGGTGCTCGTCGGATGGGCCGCCGTGACCGGGACGCTCGAGCTCCCCGCCCTGGCGATGTTCGGCATCGTCTTCTACTGGACGCCGCCGCATTTCTGGGCCCTGGCGATGCGCTACGAGAAGGATTACGCGGCCGCGGGCGTCCCGATGATGCCGGTCGTCTACGGCAAGGCCGAGACGACCAAGCACATCCTTCTGTACTCGATCCTTCTGTTCGCCATGTGCCTCGTGCTGTTCTCGGTCGCGCAGATGGGCGCGATCTACCTCGTCGCGACGATCGTGCTGAACGCCGCGTTCGTGGCGTGGTCGGTCAGCCTCTGGAGGAAGCCGACGCCGAGCAGCGCGTGGGGATTGTTCAGGTTCTCGATCTACTACCTTGCGCTGCTGTTCGCGGCGATGGCGCTCGACGCGGTGGTCGCGCTCTAAGCCCTTACTCGGCCGTCAGCGTCCCGTTCATCGTGGGATGCAGGTCACATTGGAAGTAGTACTCGCCCTTCGGAAGAGGATCGACTTGCTCCTCCGCCGATGCGCTCGCCGCGATGGTGTCGCCGACGAAGAAGTCCTTGGCCAGTGAGTCGTCTTCGTAGATAGAGAAGTTATGCGCAGTCGGGTCCTCGTTCTCGACCGTGACCGTCAACGGCTCGCCCGCGACGACGGCGAGCTCGCTCTTGTCCCACGCGAACTCGGCGGCCGTGATCTCGACCTCCGACGAGGGCTCGGCCTCTCCCCCGCCCTCGGCGGGCGGCGCGGCCTCGCCACCGGGCGCCTCCTGATGCGCCTCCTCCCCGTGCTCCGCCGTCGTGCCGGCGACGCCGGTTTGCGTCAGCACGGCGCCGATGATGATCGGGTAGGTCAGCACCACGAACAGCTCCGCCCAGGTCGCCGACGTCATGCGCGTGGGCTTCAGAGCGACATAGGCACACGCGCCCAGAACGTTGATCGCCATCACGAGAGCGAGCGCAACGGCGACGTTTTTCGGGACGTTGAGCAGGATGCGCGAGATCCCGAAGGCGGCCGCGCCGATGACGATGATCGCCACGGCGGGGATGACGATCGGAAGCGGAATGCGAACCCTGACTTCCTCGACTAGATCGGGCCGGGGGGTGTCGTCCATCACTTCCTCAGATCCCAGACCTCGAGCTCACGTTCGAAATCCTCCCAAGCGATCTCCGTCTCGACCTCATCGCGTTGCTCCTTCGCGTTCCAGCGAAAGAACATCACCGTGATGATGCCCCACAGTAGCAAACCGCCACCTACCTTCATGATGAGACCGGCGATCATCTGGTCGTCCACCGCGGATATCCATGGATGCGGCGCGGTGGCGTACGAGTCGTAGATCGGCGAGCCGGCAAACGTCAGGAACGAGGCGGGAACCGTCGGCACGATCGACTGCAGGAAGAGGTAGAGCATGCGGGCGGGGTCGGACAGGCGCTTCGTCTCCGGCAACGGCGGTACGACCGGCCACCACATCGCGAGCGCGGTGCCGAGGAGCACCCCGTGCAAGGCCAGGTGCGCGGGCTCCGACTCGACCGCGAGGTTGACGATCGTGGGCCAGTGGGTCAGGGCGATCGTCGCGTTGAAGACGAGGAGCGCTACGAGCGGGCGCGTCATCGTGCGCACGAACCGAAAGCGCAGCCCCGTCCCCAGCAACGAGCGCATCATCCACGAAGGGATCCCGAGCAGGATGAGCGGTGGCGCGACGAACGTGAACAACAGGTGCTGCACCATGTGGACGCTGAAGAGGTAGCCCTCGGCCAAGTCGTGCATGGGCCAGTCCGACGCGATCCACAGGGTCGCGACCCCGAGGACGAAACAGGCCTTCTGCGTCGAGGTGGCCGGCTCCCGGCCGTGCGGGGCTTTCACCGGCCCGAACCTCTTGAGCGCGTAGAAATACGCGCCCAGCGCAAGCAGCATCGGGATCCATACGTCG